>NZ_QFRV01000076.1:0-21733 GCF_004136805.1 Enterobacter cloacae complex sp. GF14B | reverse complement strand
CGTGGACACCACCGCGCCGGTGATTAGCGTGAACACGTTGTCGGGCGACGATGTGCTGAATGCGGCGGAAGCCCAGCAGGCGCTCACCGTACAAGGCTCTTCCAGCGCGGAAGCAGGCCAGACGGTGACCGTCACGCTGGGCGGAAAAACCTACACTGCGCTTGTGGCAAACGACGGGACGTGGACGCTGGATGTTCCGGCAGTCGATCTGGCTGCACTGAGCCAGGGGGCGCTGACGGTGACCGCCTCGGTCAACGATAAAGCCGGTAACAGCGGCCAGACGACGCATACCTTAACGGTCGATACCATCGCGCCAGCCGTCACCATTAGCACCGTGGCTGATGACGATATCGTCAACAACGCCGAGCAGCTGGCGGGACAGACCATCAGCGGGACCACCACCGCGGAACAGGGCCAGACGGTGACCGTCTCCTTCAACGGCCACAGCTATCAGGCGACCGTGGCGGCGAACGGCTCCTGGTCGGTCTTCGTGCCGGGGCGTGATTTCCTTGGCCTGAGCGACGGGGATTACACCATTACGGCTACGGTGAGCGATAAGGCAGGTAACCCGGGCAGCGCAACGCACGACGTGACGCTTAACGGCGACGTGCCGACCATCGCCATTAACACCTTTGCGCAGGACGATATCGTAAATGCCGCCGAACATGGCACGCCACTGGTTATCAGCGGCACCACCGATGCGCCAGCGGGCCAGACGGTGACAATTACGCTTAACGGTAAAACCTACACGGCTACCGTTCAAAATGACGGCACCTGGAGCTATACGGTCGGCAGCGCAGACGTGACCGCGCTGGCGGACGGCGGTTCGTACGTGATAAACGCGCAGGTGAGCAACGCCATCGGCAACAGCGTCAGCGATAACCACACCGTAACCGTGGATCTCACCGCACCGTCGATGGGGATCAGCATTGATTCCCTGCAAAACGATACCGGCCTCAGCGCGAATGACTTCATCACCAACGACAGCCAGGTGGTGGTGAATGGTTCCCTGACCGCGCAGCTCGGCAATAACGAGAAGGCGCAGATCAGCCTTGACGGCGGCGTCACCTGGATCGACCTGACCGTCACCGGCACCACCTGGCGCTACACTGATGGCCGCACCCTGACGGACGGTACGTATCAGTACCAGGTGCGCGTGATTGATAACGCGGGCAACGTTGGGGCAACGGACAGCCAGGACGTCGTAATCGATCTGACGAAGCCTGCGGCGGCGACCATTACCGTGGATTCCGTCTCGCAGGATACCGGCCTGTCCGACAGCGACTTCATTACCAGCGACAACCAGATCAGCCTGAAAGGGACGCTCGGCGCGGCCCTGGGCAGCGGCGACCACGCCCAGATCAGCCTGGACGGTGGCGCGACCTGGACTGACGTGAGCGTTAGCGGCCTGAGCTGGACGTATATTGATGGCCGTACGCTGACCGACGGGGATTACAACTACCAGCTGCGCGTGATTGACGACGCGGGGAATATCAGCGCCACCACCAGCCAGGTGGTGACCATTGATACCGTCGCGCCGGACGCCAGCAAAACGATCGCTATCGACAGCATCAGCGACGATACCGGCCTGAGCAGCAGCGACTTTATCACTCGCGACACGTCCCTGACCCTGCACGGCTCACTCGGCGCGACGCTGGCCGACGGCGAATATGCCCAGATCAGCATCGACGGCGGCGTCACCTGGCAGAACGTGATCGTCACCGGCAACAGTTGGTACTACGTGGACGGCCGCACGCTGGGTAACCAGACCTATGACTACTACGTTCGCGTAGTGGATGCGGCGGGCAACGTGGGTGCCAGCGCTCATCAGCAGGTGACGGTCGATACGGTCGCGCCGGATGCGGCGATTACGGTGACCGTGGATAACATCACCGTCGATACCGGTTTCGATAACAATGACTTCCTGACCAGTTCGACCTCGTACACGCTCAACGGGACGCTCGGGGCCGAACTCGGGGCGGGTGAGTATGTGCAGGTGAGCATGGATGGCGGCACCACCTGGGTTTACGCCACGGTAAGCGGTACCCAGTGGCGCTATACCGACGCGCGCACCCTGGCCGACGGCGACTACCGCTATCAGGTGCGGGTTGTCGATCAGGCGGGCAACGTCGGGGCCACCACCACGCAGGACGTGACGGTGGATACCCAGGCGCCGCAGTACGGCATCACCATTGACAGCATCAGCGAAGATACCGGGCAGTCCGGAAGTGATTTCATCACCATGGACACCTCGCTGACGATCAACGGTTCGTTGGGCAGCGCGCTGGCCAGCGACGAGCGCGTACAGATTAGCCTCGACGGCGGCAATACCTGGATTGACGCTACCGTCACTAACCAGCGCTGGAGCTATACGGACACCCGCGATCTGGCGGACGGGGATTACAACTACCAGGTGCGGATCATCGACCAGGCGGGCAACGTCGGCTCAACCACTTCGCAGGTGGTAACGGTTGATACCACGCCGCCTGATACGGTGGGAACGGTGGTCAGCTATACCGACGGGGAAGGCGAACGTCAGGGCAGCTTCGGCGCTTCGGTGGCAACAGATGACAACTCTCCAGTGATTAACGGGACGCTTAACCGTGCGCCGGACAATGGCGAGATCGTGCAACTGTATCGTGACGGTGTGCTGCTGGGACAGGTGACGATGAACGGCGCCGCCAGCTGGTATTTCCAGGACAGTGGTCTGAATGACGGTAATCACGTCTATATGCTGCGTGTGACCGATCTGGCAGGTAACTTCACCGACTCAGATGATTTCGTGCTGAAAGTGGATACGAGTATCCCGACAACCACCGTGACCATTAACCCTCAGACGACGACAGATAGCACCCCGATTCTGAGTGGACTGGTATCGGCGGGACTGACCAACGGCGAGTACGTGGTTATCACCGTGAACGATAAAACCTACACCTCAGAGACTGGCGGTGCGGTCGTGGTCGATCCGGATAACAACACATGGTATTTGCAGCTCCCTGACGGCGATGCGCTGAGCGTGAAGAATTATGATGTTACGGCACAGGTGAAAAGCAGCGCCGGCAACGGTAATACCGCTGGGTTGACCACCGGTAGCCTGATTGTAGGGAGTGAAGAATCATTGACGCCGGCCTGGTCATTTACCGCCGCGAACTACTCCTATTCTGCCAGCTATATGCTGGATTCGGATGGGCTGTGGACGATTATGGCCAACCAGCAATTCGCATCCGCCAATACCAGTAGCCGTAACGCTTACACCGTTTCAGGCAATTTCTCAATGACGGGAAATTACACAACCGGTACTTACGCGGATATCAACCGCGACGGGCTGGCTGACGTGCTGGCGGAAGGGACAAGTTACTCGTACATGGTGCAGCTGATTAACAATGGAGACGGTACATACACCTCCAGTACGCTGACCAATATGGGGGCTGCGGTGTGGTATGGCGCGGTGGTCGCCATTGACATCAAGGGCGATGGTTACACTGACTTTGTCATCGGCGATGCTGGCGGGCCTGATTCCAGCACCGTCATGCTCAATAACAACGGCACGCTGACGGGCAGTTCGAAGTCCGGTACGTACTCCAGTTTCGTATCGGGATCAACGGTAGGTAACTACAACAGTCTGATTGAAACGTCCGGTGTGGATTTGAACAACGACGGGAAAGTGGATATTGCCCAGCATACGACCAACGGGGGCAACAACTATGCCCTGTCGACCATGTTTAACCAGGGCAATGGCTCATTTACGTGGGGGCAAAACTTCACCAATACCATGTACAGCGGCTATGGTTCCGCCGCAGCGTCCAATGCCGTGAGTATGACCTGGGCCGACTTTAACGGTGATGGTTACATGGACCTGTATATGAGCATGTCCCGTACCTCCAGCGGAACCAGTCAGGGCGGGGTGTTAATGCTGAACGACGGTAGCGGCAACCTTCTGGCCGGCACCGCGGTTGGAACGGCGACCACGGATAAGTTTGTGGGTAACGTCAGCGTGGCGGTGGACTGGAACCTAGACGGTCACATGGACATCATCAAGCTGGCGAATAGCGGGCAGTCTTATCTTTACACCAATGATGGACTGGCAGGTACTGCAAGCTTTACTGCTTCGAAATTCAGTACCGCTACGTCAACTCAGGTATCCGGCGCGGCTCTGCTTGATTACGACTGGGATGGCGCACAGGATCTGCTCATTTTCCGTCAAAACGGTACGGTTTTACTGGAGCGGAATACCAATACGGTCGCACCAGGTACGGCCTTGCATCTGAAGATTGTCGACAGCGAAGGGATTAACGCCTTCTTTGGCAACACTGTCCAGCTGTACAACGCGGCAGGCCAGCTGGTCGCCAGTGAAATCATCAATGCCCAGTCCGGGATTGGCATTAACGATTCCTCGTCGCTCATCAGTTTTTACGGCCTGGATCCCAGCGAGACGTATCACGCGGTGCTGGTTCGTGCCGTTAACGGTGTTTCGAGTAACGTAACCTGGGACGGGCTGACGGCAGGAGACGGTAAAGAAAGTTACGCCCTGACGGCTGAAGCTGCTACGGGCGGTCACCAGGGCACCCTGACAGGTACCGGCTACAACGATACCTTTATCGCTGAAGCAGGGACGTATACCTACAACGGTTCCGGTGGCTGGACGACGACCTCTGAACACGACACGTGGAGCAGTACGGGCGGCATGGATGTCGTGGATTATCGCAACGCCACTTCCGGCGTCACCGTCGATTTAGGACGCTCTACGGCGCAGAGTACCGGATTCGATACCGCGACACTGGTGAATATTGAAGGCATCAACGGCTCCGACTATGACGACGTGATCACCGGCAACAGCGGTGATAACCAGTTCGAAGGCCGGGGCGGGAACGACACCTTCAACATCGGCAGCGGCGGTCACGATACGTTGCTCTATAAGCTGATCAACGCGTCTGACGCGACGGGCGGCAACGGCAGCGATGTGGTGAACGGCTTTACCGTCGGCACCTGGGAAGGGACGGCGGATACGGACCGTATCGACCTGCGCGACCTGCTTTCTGACAGCGGTTATACCGGCACCGGCTCGGCGAGCTACGTCAACGGCGTGGCGACGCTGGACAGCAGCGCGGGCAACATCGCCGACTACATCCGCGTGGTGCAGAACGGCAGCAACACCGAGATCCAGGTTGACCTGGACGGCACCGGCGGTCAGTTCTCGCCCACCACGCTGGTGACGCTGAACGGGGTGCAGACAGATCTGGCGACGCTGCTGGCGAACCACCAGCTGTTAATTGCGTAAAACACTGCCGCGGGGAGCGATCCTCGCGGCTTTTTGCGTTTCTTTACACGAATAGCCATAACCCTATATTTCACAAGATTATTTTGCGGGCTCGTTTAGACAGTGTTCGATTTCTAATCATCCCGGAAAGGTATCATTTCAGTGCGAAATCATCGCCCTGAACAGGACGTAGCATTATGAAGACACATCCACAGTACGAACCCTGGTTGCAGGGCATGCTCATCATCGCGAAATATTATCGGCTGGATTTTTCGGCGGAGCATGTTCGGGTCACGATTAACCATGAAAGCCAGTCGCCACGCCAGCTGGTGCTGGAGGAGATGGCGCGCCAGCTTGGGCTGGGGATGCGTTGGGTGGCGGCGGAAGCCCTATCGCTCGATCCCTGGCGTTTACCGCTGCTGGCGGAGTTTACCGGCGGGCAAATTGCGGTCATCAACCGTATGGACAACGATGGGAACGTCAGCGTGCAGTTTAGCGGCGACGGCGGCCTGGAGACAACGCTGACGCGGGACGATCTCGGTTCGCGGTTAAAGGGGCTGATGGTGCTGCGTCCCCTGGAGTCCACGCCGGATGCGCGCGTGGATGATTACATCAAACCCTATGAGAAAAACTGGTTCTGGCAGCTGGCGCTGAAAGACTGGCGTCGTTACAGCGATATTATGCTGGTGGCGCTGGTCGCCAACGTGCTGGCGCTTTCCGGCATGGTCTTCTCCATGCAGGTCTACGACAGGGTGGTACCGTCGCAGTCAGAAGCCACGCTGTGGGTGCTGTTTGGCGGCGTGATGATTGCCATCGTGTTCGAATTCATCATGCGCATGCTGCGCGTGCACATTTCTGACGTGGTGGGGAAGCGCGCCGATCTGCGCATCTCTGAACGCGTCTTTGCCCACGCGCTGCGGATTAAAAACGGCGCACGCTCGAAATCAACCGGATCGTTTATCGCGCAGATCCGCGAGCTGGAGTCGGTGCGCGAGCTGATCACCTCGACGACCATTGCGGCCCTCTCCGATCTGCCGTTCTTCCTGCTGTTCGTCTTCATTCTGTGGATGATTGGTGGTCCGCTGGTGCTGGTGGTCCTGCTCGCCGTGCCGCTGTTGCTTATTCCTGGCCTGCTGGTGCAGCGCCCGCTGGGGAAACTCTCCAGCGAAGGGATGCGTGAATCGGCGATTCGCAACGCCACGCTGGTGGAAGCGGTGCAGGGGCTTGAGGACATCAAGCTGATGCGCGCTGAGCAGCGGTTCCAGAACCAGTGGAATAACACCAATGACGTTGCCGCCAGCGTCGGCATGAAGCAGCGCTGGCTGACGGGGCTGCTGCTAACCTGGACCCAGGAGGTGCAATCTATCGTCTACGCCGTGGTGCTGCTGGTGGGGTGTTACCTGGTCATCAGCGGTGACATGACCACCGGTGCGCTGGTGGGCACCTCGATTCTGGCGTCCCGGACCATTGCGCCGCTGTCGCAAATTTCTGGCGTGCTTTCCCGCTGGCAGTCAGCAAAGGTGGCCCGCAAGGGACTGGATGACCTGATGCAGCGCCCGATTGACGATCCCCAGCACGGAAAGAAGGTGCATAAAGCCCACCTGCGCGGTGATTATCTGCTGGACGACGTGGGGTTTTATTACGACGAAGAAGAGAAGCTCACCGTGCTGAATATCAGCAAACTACGCATTCGCGCCGGGGAGCGCGTGGCGGTGCTCGGGCGGAATGGTTCGGGGAAAAGCACCTTGCTGCACCTCCTCGCGGGAATGCAGGAGCCGCAGCAGGGCAGCATTTTGCTGGACGATATTGCTCTCAATCATCTTGACCCGGCCGACGTGCGCCGCGATATGCAGTTGCTCAGCCAGCAGGCGCGGCTGTTCTTCGGCTCCGTACGCGACAACATCCTGATGGGTAATCCGCTGGCGACAGACGAGGAAATCCATCAGGCGCTGGTCAACAGCGGCGCGCTGGAGTATGTGCGCAAGCAGAAAATGGGGCTAAACACCATCATCAACGAGGGCGGAACGGGGCTTTCCGGCGGGCAACGTCAGGCGCTGCTGCTGGCGCGCGCGCTGATCACCTCGCCGAATATTCTGCTGCTGGATGAACCCACCGCCTGGCTGGATGAGGTCAGCGAGAAGCAGTTTATCCAGCATCTGCACCAGTGGCTCGGTAAGCGCCGGACGCTGGTGGTGGCGACGCATCGCCTGCCGATTCTGGACCTGGTTGACCGCATCATCGTCCTGGAAAACGGCAAAGTGGTGATGGATGGCCCTCGTGATGCCATTTTACGCCAGCACGGAATGGCCCCGCAGCAGGCGCCGCAGCGTACGGTTAAACTGAAAACGGAGGGCGTGGCATGAATGATTTCTCCCGCTTTAATAGCCGACTGAAGGAGCCCCGCCTGCCGCGTTCGTCGCTGGTGGCATGGTCGCTGTTTGCCCTGCTGGTGGTGTTTATTACCTGGGCCAGCCTGTTCCAGCTGGATGAGGTCACTACGGGCAGTGGCAAGGTGATCCCGTCCTCCCACGAGCAGGTGATCCAGTCCCTGGAAGGGGGGATTATTCACAGTCTGATGGTGCGCGAAGGCGACATCGTCGAGCGTGGTCAACAGCTTGCCCAACTGGACCGGACGAAAACCGAGTCCAGCGTGCTGGAGAGCGAGTCTCGATTAAACGCTGCAATGGCGACGGCCGCGCGTCTGAATGCTGAGGTGAACGACACCGGGCTGACATTCCCGGCAGAGCTGGATGACGACGTTGAGCTGGTCAAACAGGAAACGGCGCTTTATCAGTCACGTCGCGAAAGCCTTGAAAAAGGGCTGGCGGGTTTACGCCAGGGAGCGGATCTCGTGCAGCGTGAACTGGCATTAACGCGCCCGCTGGTGACGCAGGGGGCGGCCAGTAAGGTCGAAGTCTTACGCCTTGAACGCCAAAAAAATGAGCTGGAGAGCAAAATCACCGAGATGAAAAACCAGTACTACGTTCGCGCCCGCGAAGAACTGGCGAAAGCGAACGCAGAAATAGAGGCGCAGCGTTCGGTCATGAAAGGACGCGAAGATTCACTCACCCGCTTAACGTTTAATGCGCCGGTGCGTGGCATCGTGAAGGATATTGACGTGACGACGGTGGGCGGGGTGATCCCGCCGAACGGCAAACTGATGAGCCTGGTACCGCTTGATGACCAGATGGTGATAGAAGCGAAAATCTCGCCGCGCGATGTCGCGTTTATCCATCCCGGGCAAAAAGCGCTGGTGAAAATCACCGCCTATGATTACTCGATCTACGGCGGGCTGGAAGGGGAGGTGACGATGATTTCCCCGGATACCCTTCAGGACGAGGTGAAACGGGATGTTTATTATTATCGCGTTTATATTCGTACAGACAGTAACCATCTGACCAACAGGCAGGGCAAGGCGTTCCCGGTGTTCCCGGGCATGATAGCCACAGTTGATATCAAAACCGGCAGTAAATCCGTCATTGATTATCTGCTGAAACCGTTGAATAAGGCAAAAGAGGCGCTGCGCGAGCGGTAAAAAAGGCGTTCAGCAAACCGAACGCCCGTCAGATCAGAGTGTAGGCGTCATGTTGACAGCATGGCGTCGTTCTTTTGGTACCACATTGATGTAATGTGTGACATACGCAAAATATAATCCGGCATAATTTTCGACAAGCTCGATAAAGGCCGGATAAATTGACATCCGGCCATCGCCGCGATCTTTAAGATAACCTGCCTCCTGCGCCGATTTGATAATGCGGTTGACGTGAATACGCGAGACGAAAAATTCTTTTGCCAGCGTGCTGGCTGAATACGCTATTATGGCACCGTGTGCTGTTTTGTTTTTAATGGCCTGCAAATAGAGATAGAGCATAATCATTCGTCCACCATCCTTATCAATAAATAAACCCACCTCCGGAAGCACTTTCCTGAATGTTAATCCGCGGAAAAGGTACTCTGCGGCGCGCCGGAAAAAGTTGTGCCTCAGAATGTCATTGTCGAGAAGGTTAACATTAATGTTGAATGCCGGATAAAGAATGCTGACAGGCGTAAACGCCCCGGACATATAGCGTTTAAGCTCATCGAGTCCTTTTTCCGTCGGCGCAATTTTTGTTTTTCGGCGATCTTCACTACAGCGCCAGGTCTTTATTCGCCCGGTAGTTTTAAGTATGGTAATGATCGCGATAACACTGTTAGGGCTGGCGATATTGTAACGGGTGCATAGCGCCTTAATCTCTGAAACTGACTCAGCCTGATTGCCAAAAACAAAACAACACATGGACAATATTATGTTGAAGCGTGATTCCTGAAGCATCGTTTTGTAGAACAAGGGTTGTTTTTTATAAATGACATCATTAATTCTGTAGTGTTCTGTTATAGCTTCACCAAATCGCGGGTTGTTTTTAATGACATCCCTTCGATGTAGCAAAGCCCTGGATGAGATGTGATTATCCATAGCATTTTCTCTTTTTGTCTGGGCCGATAAGATGAAGTGTCCGGTCTTCTTTTTCGGAATTTTCATTATACCTCGAGAAATGCATATTTACTGTCGTTATATGAAAAGAAAGTAATATTTATGCTGCATATGGATGAGTCGGTTGATTAACGCAAAAATGTTCCTGTGCATAACATTGATAACGGTTTATTAACCAAACAGGGTGCGGTAAAATTATTCAATGCGACAAAGAGTATTGGCTTTAATTACAGATGGGAATACTATTTGCATTCTCAGGAGCAGGTTATGTCTCAAAATTTACCTTTTATACAAGGTACGTGCTACAAGCAACGGTTTGTTATTTCAGCCTGCGGTTTCACCTTCGAGGGGTATAGCCTGCTTCTGAAGTCACGTGGCGTAAACGCCACGCGACTCCATTTTGAAGAGGATGAAGTTTGCTCAGGTGATGTTCATAAAATGATGCAAAATCAACCACCTGAAGTTGCTGTTTTTCTTGGTCGCGACGTCGCTACCTTTCTTGAAAGCCTGAAGCAGTTGGTATCGGTGCTGAATGCGCTGCCGGTTATTTGTAGCGTGACGCTGTATGGCGCAATACCAGAGAGATGGCTTTACGCCACGTTGTGTAGTCTCGTTAATAATACCAAATCGTTATCGATGATCAGGATAGCGAATATTTCAGACGTAATGGACTGTGCAGACAACATTTATGACGTGCATACCGATTCGTCACGCATATTGCGTGATGGACCCGAGAAAGAAGGTAAAGAAAGTCTGAATGGTTTAACAAAGCGCGAATTAACCGTATTGCTGAATTTTTATCGGGGTATTTCGATAAAAGAGCAGTCTGCGAGGTTAGGGTTGTCAGATAAAACCATTTATACCCATAGAAAAGTGGGGTTGGATAAATTATATCTTATCAGGGTATGGTTTAGCGATGCACGTGTTTTCAGAGATGAAGTCTGTGCAGTAAAAAATAATCCGCAGGGGTTTTCGGATGCGGAAATTGATATTTTGCAGGCGTTACATAAGCGGGAAATCTTTGCGGCTTATCAAATTATTACCGATGGCGATAAAAAAGGAGTAGGCTTTGAAATTCTGCTGCGCTGGCATAAAAACGGTCAGGTTCTGAAGGCTGCCCAATTTCTGGGTGGGGTGAAAAATGGCGAAATATGGCTCAAGCTGACGGCGTTAGTCATCCACGCGGCCGTGTCAGGTATCAACAGATACAATGGGAAATATTATTTTTCGGTTAATATTCCGCCTCCACTGGCTACCGGGAACGCGCTGCCGGGAATGGCGAAAAAAGCCGTTGAGATGTTACTGAAGCCGCAGTGGGCCGGGAAACTTGTCTTTGAATTAGCTGAAGCGATTGATGTGACAAAGGATCCAAATATTCCTGTCACTCTTCAGCGTTTACGCGCCGAGGGGTGTCGGCTGTTTCTGGATGATTGCTTTTCCAGAGATTACGCTATGTTACCCATCCGACAGATTAATGTTGATGGATTGAAGCTTGACCGCGATATAGTTGAGCACTTTGTTGCTAACGACAATGACTATAGCATTATTAAAGCGATACAGATATATAGCGACATGACGGGAAGGGAATGCGTTGCGGAAGGCGTCGATAGCGAAGAAAAATTTGAAAAACTTGTCGCGTTAGGTGTTAAACGCTTTCAGGGATATTATCTTTCCCGGGCGGTTAAAGAAGAAGAGCTTGATCGAATGGTACGGCTATTTAGTTAATGGGTTCACTATGCTGGTGGTACGACAGAGAAACTTTTCTACCACCAGCAAAAACAGTCACTCACCAGCGCAATAATCTGTTATCAGATATCATCGCGCGTAAAACCGACAACAATTTCAAGCGTATTTCGAATGACATCGCAGGCTTCGGGCTCCTCGGTAATTTCGAGGGCGTGAATCAGTTGCAGGATAATCTCTTTATTAGAGAGATTGTCACCGGTCAGCATAATACAGCGTATTGCCGAGCCCAACACTTCAACCTCACCACTGAGATGTTTTCCTGCATTAAGAAAATGTTCCGCCAGTCCTTTATCGTGCAAGGCTTCAAAATTATACGTCTGCTGCATAATCGCTTTACTCATGGTGGTCACCGTTTCGGTTAAAATTAGTGTTTCTTGTCTGGGGTCAAAAGCGTGTTGTGAGTAAAGAGAGATCGCATGCGACCCATGTCATAATTGCCCATCACTCTTCCCCGGTCGTGCGAGACGCCGGTTACACGCTGGCGCACTTCATCTTCAGCGGCAATCAATGCATTTTTACGTTCATCATTTGATTCAACGTTAGCCATCGCCCGCAGGCGATTAGCAAGAGACACAAAGGTAATAGGTCCGTTCTCTTTCAGTATGGATAATACGGCCTCACCGATAAGGTCATCCTTAAGTCGTTCAAATTTAGTTCTATGCATACCTTCAATCTCACTCTGCTACACGCGGCAGGCTGTAGCATGGGGTTAGTCATCGCATTCAGAAGCTCTATTCTCACTCAGCATGACTAACTTAGTAAGTTAAAAAACAGTGTTCAGGTTAACGCTCGAAGAAGAGGGCTATCAAACCGTTGTAGTGCGCTTTCTCAACGTCAGACGTGGATTCTTCAATTCTGCGCAACAGCTTTGTACAAATTGTCATTCTGCTCAGTTGTACATTTTCTTTGATGATCTCACTGACGATGGCACCAAGGGTTTCCTGCTGTGTTGGGACGTTATCCTTGTTAAAATACAAGGTTATAGCGCTTTCTGCTGTAGAGGGAGCATGGTTGCGACGCATAATTTTCCACCGTTAACAAACAATTTTGTAACATCACTGGCATCGAATTTATACTATATGGTCAAATCTGTACATCAAAATTGTACAACTTTTTCGTATGGATTGAGCTTTTATCAGGAGAACTATCAAAATTAGGGGGGGAAGAGAAGGAAAGAGGGGAAAAGAAAAGGCCCCGGAGGGCCTGAAATTATTTACGTCCCAGCAGAAGTCCCAGAACGATACCTACCGCACCCGCAGCGATTAAGCCCGTTAACGGGTTATTTCTGACGGCTTCAGTAACATCCGAGACGGCATCACTGGCCTGGGCAGCATATTTTTTCGCTGCACCTTTCACCTGGTGTTTAGGGGAGTCAACGAATTCACCAAACTGCTGCTGCGCAGAGCCGGATAATTCATCAAGTTTGTTTTTGGCTTTATCGCCAGCGTATTGTGCATTTTTATCAGTGTCGAAATCAGACATTCCAGCCTCCTTTTGTTGATAGTCTAAGGATAGACGCTCATTTCAGGCGTGAGCGAGAATTCGCTGAAATCGACGCCTGATTGCTCCTTTTTAGGATATGTCTTTCTTACATGACCACCCTAACGTCCTTAGGATGTTCTTGATCACTATTTCCCTCGCCATCTCTCTACGCAGTGCGAAGAGATTATTTTTGTCGTGCGCGAGCGGGAAAGGTAACGTAATAACCAAGGGATGCGGCCAGGCACAGCATATAACCGAACGATTCCGAACCTTCCTCCACAGCGTTTTTCACGACACGCATATAGCCATGCTCCAGGATGGCGTGCCACAGCACCTGCATGCCAAAGAGGCGGGAGAAGACCAGTACAGCCAACAGGCCGCTCAACAGAATACCGTACCAGGGGGATTGGGTATATTTTGCCAGCTGTTCCAGGGTAGCGCGAAAATGCATAACGGGGCGAATTAACGCCAGCAGAGCGGTAATCAGCGCGAACCACACCCAACTCCCATGAGAAATGAGATCAAAAAGCGCGTCCAGCTCACGAATTAGCATTGTCAGGAAAAATCCACCCACCAGAATATTGCAGTAACGCATGGATTCGTCCATTTTCGCCAGACGAAAATGGAGAACGACAATAGTCGCTAATACCGTTTCCTGCATAATTTCGGTCAGTGATAATTCCGGAATATCATGGCCGACAAACCGCATATCAACCCAAAGACAAAGTACAATAAGTGCGCAAGCGGCCGCTGCGCCAACGAAGAATAAAAAGCTCTTTAGTACAATCATTAACACCACCATTTTGTTTGTAGCGAGTATGTTAGGTGACGAGAATGTTATTTCTGTTCACATTGTGCCATATAAGTGCGGATTTTTAACATTTCGAGCTAAATAGGGTTGGTCACGAAGAGACGAAAGCGTAAATATCGTCAACATCGTCTGTGCTGTTAAGGCGGGGCAATGTCATTGCGGAGGGTGTCATCAGGCAAGGGGATGTTAGGGTATTGGGGGACCAGCGAGAGGTGGAAAACACAGCTGCGGAACTATCTTGTCGATGTTTTCTTAAGAACGTACTCTGATAGAGAAAGCGTTCAGCTCCACAGAAAAAATGCTGTTTCTCCACCCTGGCAATCATTTTTCTTCTGTGTACTCACCTTTTGATTTTAGTTTATCTCTAACCAGGTTGGCGCAACTGGTTGCATTCTGTAAACTCTGATCGTTTACAATAGAGGGCCGAGATTTTAAAACTTCGTTGTAAGCTTCTTTAACTTTCGGACTGACTGTTGCAGCATACCTATCGGGTGGGAAGTTACCCAAAGGTTCTTTGTCACCGCTTAAGGCCTTAGCACAAGCATTATTAATTTGGTCATCAATGCTTAATTGATTAGCGTTAGCAGATAACGAAAAAGATAAAACCAAAGAGGCGAGAACAATTCTTTTCATACTTATTCATTCCTTAATGATGAGGCGTTGTGACCCTAATTCAATATGTTGCACCCGACTTATTTTGTTTACTACAGGCTAAATGTTATCAAAAATAAATATCCAACATGTATTAGTATATTCTTTTTCTTATTCTTATGATACCTACGTTCTTTAGTGGGGGTTAGTGTGATTGCACAAGTCTTTAAAAGTAGGATTTTAAGGAAGGATGACGTTTTATGACTTCATCTGTACCACACTTGCATTATACTTAATAACAACCAACATGTGAATTTTTAAGGGACAGTACATGTCTGCCATGGATTTATCCGAAATGGGCACTGCCAAAGTGGTGCTGAATACCAGTGATTGCAATCATATAGTTATAGAAAAGTGGCCTGTCAGCGATGTTGAGTGGGCCTTTTATCTCTACGCGGCAACAGAGCTTAACCAGGCAGGGATTGCTACTCCAACGCTTTTCTCTGCTGATGCCACCTTACGCCAGTTAAAACTAGAGTATATTCCGTATAAGGTTGATCAGACCGCGGTGGCAAATGATTATGCCATAGCTATGCTGGGGCGCCTGCATCGCTATCCTGCAAATTCTGAATGGCTCTATCATACGCATACGTGGACAGAAACAGCGCTTGAAAACGCTCTCATGCTTTTGGCATTACCTGAATTAAATGTCCGGCAGCTTCGACGATTTCAGCAGAATAGTAATGCGTTATTCGCCTGCCAAAGCCTGGTTTCAGGCGACAGCAACGCAGGCAACTGGGGAAGAAGAGAAAACGGTAATTTAGTTCTTTTTGACTGGGAAAGGTTTGGCAAAGGGAGTCCTGCTATTGACCTGGCTCCCCTCATAAGGGGAATGGGGACAAAACAAGAATTTATAGACCTTGCAGAACGCTATTGCCAGCTATCCTCCCATCAAAATATCAGGGAGCTGGCCAGAGAAATTGCAGTTGTCAAAGCCTGGATTGTCACGGAAGTGATTGTCCTGCTTCATATGCGGCGAAAGAGTACTTTTCCCTTGTATCTCAACTGGTACAGAGAGCATCTTCCCGCCTGGTTAGACAACGTGGAAAAAATGTTATGAAGCATGATTTCTAAAAATTATGCTTTTCTAGCAATACCTACTTTTCGCGCCTGAGGCACGTGATTGCCCACTTCTGATATATCAGCGAGTCACCTATATTAACTCCAGACGCTGATTTTTCACATTACCTACGGCTCTACTTAAAACCCACAATAAACTTCATGTTTACATAAAATCGTATTAACAGATACAATACCCCCCTATAGTATCAGGAGGGCGTATGCCGCATTCACCCGAAGATAAAAAACGTATTTTGACCCGCGTCCGCCGCATTCGGGGCCAGGTTGATGCCCTTGAACGCGCCCTGGAATCGGGCGATCCCTGTCTCGCCATTTTGCAGCAAATCGCCGCCGTGCGCGGCGCTGCCAATGGCCTGATGGGGGAAATGGTTGAAATTCACCTCAAAGATGAGCTGGTGACGGGGGAGACCACCCCGGATCAGCGGGCTGTGCGGATGGCGGAAGTCGGCCATTTACTGCGCTCTTATCTAAAATAAATCCACACACCTCACAACAAGGGAAAGACATCATGAAATCTCGCGCAGCTGTCGCGTTCGGCCCAGGCCAGCCGCTGAAAATCGTTGAAATTGATGTTGCTCCGCCGAAGAAAGGCGAAGTGCTGATCAAAATTACCCACACCGGCGTTTGCCATACCGATGCGTTTACCCTGTCCGGTGACGATCCGGAAGGCGTATTCCCGGCGGTGCTCGGCCACGAAGGGGGCGGTGTGGTGGTGGAAGTGGGTGAAGGCGTCACCAGCCTTAAGCCCGGCGACCATGTGATCCCGCTCTACACCGCAGAGTGCGGTGAGTGTAAGTTCTGCAAATCCGGCAAAACTAACCTCTGCCAGGCCGTGCGCGCCACGCAGGGTAAAGGTCTTATGCCGGACGGCACCACCCGTTTCTCCTATAACGGCGAGCCCATTTATCACTACATGGGGACCAGCACCTTCAGCGAATACACGGTGTGCGCCGAGATCTCACTGGCGAAAGTGAATCCGCAGGCCCCGCTGGATAAAGTCTGTCTGCTCGGCTGCGGTGTCACCACCGGTATCGGCGCGGTGCATAACACGGCGAAAGTGAAAGAGGGTGACACCGTGGCGGTGTTCGGCCTCGGCGGGATCGGTCTGGCAGTCATCCAGGGCGCGGTACAGGCGAAAGCTGGCCGCATCATTGCTGTGGATACCAACCCGGAAAAATTTAAGCTCGCAGGTGAGATGGGCGCGACCGATTTCATCAACCCGAAAGACTACGACAAACCGGTTCAGGAGGTGATCGTTGAGCTGACCGACGGCGGCGTGGACTTCAGCTTCGAATGTATCGGCAACGTCGATGTGATGCGCTCAGCGCTTGAGTGCTGCCACAAAGGCTGGGGCGAGAGCATCATTATCGGTGTGGCCGGCGCGGGTCAGGAGATCAAAACCCGTCCCTTCCAGCTGGTGACAGGGCGCGTATGGCGCGGGTCGGCATTTGGCGGCGTGAAAGGCCGTACCCAGCTGCCGGGCATGGTTGAAGATGCGATGGTCGGTAAAATTCAGCTCGACCCGTTCATTACGCACCGCCTGCCGCTGGAGCAGATCAACGAAGCCTTCGATCTGATGCACGAAGGAAAATCTATTCGTACCGTTATCCATTTCGGCGACAACTGATTATTCTGCCAGCGGTTTTTTCCGCTGGCATTTCTTCCCTGATCTTTTCTAAAGTGTGACCTGTCTGGCGCTTTTAACCGTAATCTAATTCTACGCCGCGCCGATGACTCTTTTACAGGCGTGTTTTTACGCATCTTACCTATAAGAGAGTCGACGGTCATGGACAACACAACATCGATGCAGGCGCAGCATAAGCTGAGTTTCTTGCACCACATCCGGCTGGTTCCGCTGTTTTCCTCCATTCTCGGTGGCATTATTCTCCTGTTTGCATTGAGCTCGGGTCTGGCAGGCTATTTCCTGCTCCAGGCCGATAACGATCAGCAGGATGTTACGGCAGAAATCCAGGTGCGCACCGGGCTGTCAAACAGTTCCAACCATTTACGCACCGCCCGTATCAACATGATCCACGCGGGGGCGGCGAGCCGTATCGCGGAGATGGAGGCGATGAAACAAAACATCGCTGAGGCTGAGACCCGCATCAGGCAGTCGCAGGATGGATTTGCCGCCTATATGAAGCGCACTATTCGCACACCGGCTGATGAAGCGCTGGACGGCGATCTGAAAGCCCGCTATGACGCCTACATCGCCGGTATGCAGCCGATGCTGAAATATGCCAAAAACGGCATGTTTGAAGCCATTATTAACCACGAAAATGAGACCGCGCGTCCGCTGGACGATGCCTATAACGCGGTGCTGCTGAAGGCGATAAAAATCCGCACCGAACGCGCCAACGCGCTGACGGCGCAGGCTCACACCCGCACCCGGCTGGGGCTGATGTTTATGTTCGGCGCGTTTGGCCTGGCGCTGGCGCTGGCGGTGATCACTTTTGTGGTGCTGCGCCGTACGGTGATAAACCCGCTCCAGCGAGCCGCTACGCGTATCGAAAATATCGCGAAAGGCGATTTGACCATGCCGGACGAACCGACCGGGCGCAGTGAAATTGGCCGCCTTACGCGCGATCTGCAAACGATGCAGCACGCGCTGGTGACCACCGTAGGCACCGTGCGGCAAGGGGCGGAGGAGATCTACCGGGGAACCAGCGAGATCTCCGCGGGTAACACCGATCTCTCTTCCCGTACTGAGCAGCAGGCGGCGGCGATTGAACAGACGGCGGCCAGCATGGAGCAGCTCACCGCGACGGTGAAACAGAACGCCGATAACGCGCATCATGCAAGTAAACTGGCAGAAGATGCCTCCGGGAAGGCCAGCCGCGGGGGGCAGATGGTCTCCGGCGTGGTGAAAACCATGGGTAATATTTCCACCAGCTCGAAGAAGATCTCTGAAATTACCGCCGTGATTAACAGCATCGCGTTCCAGACCAATATTCTGGCGCTCAACGCGGCGGTCGAGGCGGCGCGTGCGGGTGAACAGGGACGCGGCTTTGCGGTCGTGGCGAGTGAAGTTCGCACCCTGGCAAGCCGCAGCGCAAACGCGGCGAAAGAGATTGAAAGCCTGATTAATGAATCGGTGTCGCTTATCGATCAGGGTTCCGGGGAGGTGGTTGCAGCGGGCAATACCATGAATGAAATCGTCGAGGCGGTTAAACGCGTCACCGATATCATGCTGGAGATTGCAGCGGCGTCCGATGAGCAGAGCCGCGGCATCGTTCAGGTGAGCCAGGCGATTTCCGAGATGGATAAGGTGACGCAGCAGAATGCCTCGCTGGTGGAAGAAGCTTCTGCGGCAGCGGCTTCGCTGGAGGAGCAGGGCGCACGTCTGACGGAAGCCGTTGGCGCGTTTCGTCTCAACGGGGCGCGTGCAGGACGGGCTCCAGCCGCTGCAAACGCAGCGAAACCCTCGCCTTTAACCCCGGCGGCGGTCGTCTCAGGTGATAACTGGGAAACGTTCTGAGTAAGACAGACCCGCCCTCGCGGCGGGTTCTGCGTTTATGGTCAAAGAGGCATTGATTTACGAATGGCGCTTAACAGCGTTTGGGCACCTTCAGAGAGCGGGGCATCTACCCGCGTCAGGATCCCAATCGGTTCTCCCGCGCCGGGCGATGTTACCGGCAGCGCCGTAAGCACGCCGCGTCGCAGATCGTCCTTCACCGCGCCGGACGGCACAAACCATACGTAGTCATAATCCACCGTAAGCTGGCGCGACAGCGACGCCGAGAGCGTTTCAATACACCCGGAAGGCAGCGTGCAGCCCTGCATTTGCAGCAACGCTTCCGCATTCTGACGCGGAACGGTTCCTTTTGGTGAGACCACCACCGGCCACTCCATCACACGGCTCAGGGTCACGGTGTCCTGCAACAGGGGATGATTCGGACGCACGACCAGCTTCAGCGATTCCAGGAACAGCAGCTCGTAGTTCAGGCCGCTCATCAGTTCCGGATCGGACATCCGCCCAATGCCCAGATCCAGCTCGCCTGACTTCAGGCCCGCCAGCAGCATGGTGTTATTCATGGTCGCGACCTGAAGCGTGGCGTGCTTTTGCTGACGGTGGAACTGGCCGATCGCCGCAGGCAGTATGCCCAGCGCCGCCGTTGGCAGCGCGCCCACGCGCACGATGTCGCTGGCCGGCTCCTCTTTACGGTTTAACGCCTGACCGGCGGTATTGAGGGCATCGAGAACTTTAACGGCATGCGTCAGGAACTGTTCGCCCACGAGCGTAAGCTGAGCCCCCAGACGGCCGCGATCGAACAGGCGGGTTCCGGTAAGCTGTTCCAGTTCGTTCAGCGTTTTGGAGAGTGCAGGCTGACTGAGGTTAAGGGTTTCAGCCGCTCGCCCCAGCGTTCCCTGTTGAGCGACGGCCACAAAAGTATGCAAATGGCGCAAGCGTATGCGCTGACTGAACAGACCATTTTTTTCCATAGGCGATGTTAAAAACAGAGCGACGCGGGTGACAAGTTAAGATGTTTGAATTTGATAACCTGATAGCAAAATATTTTTAACATTTGATCTGTTTGAGTTACAACCGTTTTTCGAAAATGCCCACGCTTTGACCACTCGTCTGCCTGGATCA
Source organism: Enterobacter cloacae complex sp. GF14B (assembly GCF_004136805.1). Taxonomy (NCBI): domain Bacteria; kingdom Pseudomonadati; phylum Pseudomonadota; class Gammaproteobacteria; order Enterobacterales; family Enterobacteriaceae; genus Enterobacter; species Enterobacter cloacae complex sp. GF14B. The sequence continues at coordinate 1,641 of NZ_QFRV01000076.1, read as the reverse complement.
CAATTCGTAAATTCTTCCCAACGAAAGGAACGGGCTTCTCTACACTCCAGGTAGTATTCACTGGAGGCATGACATCATGGCGAACACCATCACGGCTGATGATATTCGGGAACACTTTTCGCAGGCTATGTCGGCGATGTACCAGCAGGAAGTTCCGCAGTACGGCACCTTGCTGGAACTGGTGGCGGACGTTAACCTGGCGGTTCTGGAAAATAACCCACTTTTACATGAACAACTGGCGAACGCAGACGAACTGGCGCGCCTGAATGTTGAACGTCACGGTGCGATCCGCGTTGGCACCGCGCAGGAGCTTTCCACCCTGCGCCGGATCTTCGCCATTATGGGCATGTACCCGGTCAGCTACTACGATCTCTCCCAGGCGGGCGTGCCCGTCCACTCGACGGCGTTTCGTCCGACAGACGATGCGGCGCTCTGCCGTAATCCGTTTCGCATTTTTACCTCGCTGCTGCGCCTGGAGCTGATTGAAAACGTTGCGCTGCGCGAAAGGGCGGCGGAGATCCTCTCCCGGCGCAACATCTTTACGCCGCGCTGTCTGGAACTGATCGACCTGCATGATGCGCAGGGACACTTTACCGAGGCACAGGCGCGCGAATTTGTGCAGGAAGCCTTAGAAACCTTCCGCTGGCATCGCCATGCGACGGTCGATCAGGAAACCTATCTGGCGCTGAGCAACGAACATCGCCTGATTGCCGACGTGGTCTGTTTCCCGGGGTGCCACATCAACCATCTCACGCCGCGCACGCTGGATATCGACCGGGTGCAGGAGCTAATGCCGAAGTACGGCATCGAGCCGAAAATCCTGATTGAAGGCCCGCCGCGCCGCGAGGTGCCGATCCTCCTGCGTCAGACCAGCTTTAAGGCGCTGGAGGAGCCGGTGCTGTTCGCGGGGGAACACAAGGGCACCCATACCGCGCGTTTCGGTGAGATTGAGCAGCGCGGCGTGGCGCTTACGCCGAAAGGGCGCGAGCTGTACGACAGCCTGTTAAACCAGGCCGGGACCGGCAAAGACAACCTGACCCACCAGCTTCACCTGCGCGAGATCTTCAGCGCCTTCCCGGACAGTGAAATGTTCCTGCGCCGTCAGGGGCTGGCTTATTTCCGCTACCGTCTGACCCCGACAGGTGAGGCGCATCGCCACGCGTTTCGTCCCGGCGACGATCCGCAGCCGCTGATCGAACGCGGCTGGGTTGTGGCACAGCCCATCACCTACGAGGATTTTCTGCCCGTCAGCGCGGCGGGGATCTTCCAGTCGAATCTTGGCAATGAAACGCAGGCGCGCAGCCACGGTAATGCCAGCCGCAATGCCTTCGAAGCCGCGCTCGGCTGTGCGGTGTACGACGAGTTTTCGCTTTACGAGGAGGCGGAAGCGCGCAGCAAACAGCGTTGCGGTTTGCTCTGAAACCGTTACTCTGCAAGGGTGTGATGGAAAAAGAAGGTTGGTATGGAAAATCCCTCCGCCCCTGTGGTTGAAACGCGCCAGGGCGCACTGATTGGTTTTACTGAAGGCGATACCCATGTGTGGTGTGGCATTCCCTATGCGGCACCCCCTGTTGGCCCGTGGCGCTGGCGCTCCCCGCGTCCCCCTGCACGCTGGGATGGCGTGCGTCCGGCGACGGCGTT
>NZ_QFRV01000075.1:0-22932 GCF_004136805.1 Enterobacter cloacae complex sp. GF14B | reverse complement strand
ATTGCGCAGTGTGATTTTACGTTGGTGGCCGGTTCTCGCCTGCGCAGCAACGAAACCCGATCCTGGACGCTTGAGCTGCCTTCCCCGCGGGTGCAGCTCGATATCGACCCGGCGGCAGCAAGCCGTAACTACCTGATGGATAGCACGTTGATAGCCGATTGTTCCGCGCTGCTTGGCGCGCTGGCTGAAAAAGTGCAGGGCCGCGAGTGGGGCAACGCCCAGTGGGATACGCAGGTACAGCAGGCTGTCGGGCAAGCTGAGCAGGGGCTGCGCGAGCAGTGCGGCGCCTATGCGAAGCTTAACGACGCCATTGAGAAAGCCCTGCCGAAAGACGGCCTGCTGGTGCGCGATATCACCGTGTCCGGCAGCCTGTGGGGTAGCCGCCTGTTCAGGGCTAACGGTCCGCTGATGAATATTCACTCCCTCGCCGGGGCGATTGGCATGGGCCTGCCGATGGCTATCGGCACCGCGATTGCCAACCCACAGCGCAAGGTGGTGGGGCTGGTGGGCGACGGCGGCCTGAGCCTCAATTTAGGCGAACTGGCGACGCTGGCGCAGGAGAAAGCCAACGTGACACTGCTGATCATGAACGACGGGGGCTACGGCGTAATGCGTGGTATTCAGGATAAATATTTTGGCGGGCGTCAGTATTATAACGCGCTGCATACGCCGGATTTTACCCTGCTGGCGCAGGCGATTGGTCTACAGGCCTGGAGCGTTGAGCAGGCCGAGGATTTTGACGCGGTGATGATGGAAGCGTTAGCGATGCCGGGGCCGTCGGTGGTAGAGGTGCGGATGGGGCAGATTGGCGCCCTTAAGTTTGCCGGGCCGCCACAGAAAACGCTGTACTGATTGAGTCTTGTTGCCCGGTAGCGCGGCGCGCACCGGGCCGGAGTATTATTTAATACCGTCTGCCGCCATGCGGTCACGGATATGCTGCGCGCGTTCAACGGAGGCCGGGTGATCATCAAACATGGAGCTTTGACGGCCTTCCTCCAGTTTCGCCAGTTTTTCGAAGCTGGTGGCTAAACCTGATGGATTGATGCCGCGTTTGCGCAACAGATCGTAAGAGTAGTCATCCGCTTCCGACTCCTGACGCTGGGAGAACTGGGAGTTAACCAGTTTCTCACCCACGTCGCCCAGCTGCGACTGGGACAGGCTGCCGACAATGCCGCCCGCAGAGGCCGCCGCTGCACGCACGGCATTGGTGCCCAGCGCAACCTGCATCCCTTTCTTCACGTGACCCAGAGCAACGTGACCCATTTCATGGCCGATCACCGCTTCCACTTCGTTGTCGGTCATCATGTCCATCAGGCCGCTGTATACGCGGATACAGCCGTTAGCCATCGCGAAGGCGTTGACGTCTTTCGCCATATACACCTTGTAGTTCACCGGCTGACCGTTAATGTTGTCGCCCAGCGCGGAAGCAATCTTGTTCAGACGCTGCGTGTAGGTGCTGTTTGCCGGGGCAAGCGTAGCTTTTCCATCCATATCCTTACAGGCCTCGTCGCTCAGCGCTTTCACCTGCGCATCGCTCAGTGAGTAGGCCTGAAAAGCTTCTGCGCCTGAGGTCATCAGGCCGTTAGAATCCATATTCTGACAGCCGCTTAGCAGGAGCGTTGTTCCCACAGCCAGCCCGATTGCACGCATTTTCATGATGTTGCTTCCGTACTCGTTAATCTGAATTAATTCCGAAAAATGCACCGTCAACGAAGCCGGTGTCGGGCTAAGTATAAGGAATATCTACAGGGGCGGGCGAGCAGATTGCGCAACATGCGAGCATGATCCAGAGATTTCTTAAGCAGCAAAAGAATGCTCCATGTACATGCCCTGCGGCTTGGGTTACATTGTTGGCACTTTTTTCCGGCGTAGCCCAAAACGCGCTGTCGTCAAGGGCATGGCCTTTAACAGTCCGATCTGGAGTTAAAATGTCCTCACGTAAAGAGCTTGCTAATGCTATTCGTGCGCTGAGCATGGACGCAGTACAGAAAGCCAAATCCGGCCACCCGGGCGCCCCTATGGGCATGGCTGACATCGCCGAAGTCCTGTGGCGTGATTTCCTGAACCATAACCCGCAGAACCCGGCATGGGCAGACCGCGACCGTTTCGTGCTGTCTAACGGCCACGGCTCTATGCTGATCTACAGCCTGCTGCACCTCACCGGCTACGATCTGCCAATCGAAGAGCTGAAAAACTTCCGTCAGCTGCACTCCAAAACTCCAGGTCACCCGGAAGTGGGCTACACCGCTGGCGTTGAAACCACTACCGGTCCGCTGGGTCAGGGCATCGCTAACGCCGTAGGTATGGCGATTGCAGAGAAGACCCTGGCGGCGCAGTTTAACCGTCCTGGCCACGACATCGTTGACCACTTCACCTACGCCTTCCTGGGCGACGGCTGCATGATGGAAGGCATTTCTCACGAAGTGTGCTCCCTGGCAGGCACCCTGAAGCTGGGTAAACTGGTTGCGTTCTACGACGACAACGGTATCTCCATCGACGGTCATGTTGAAGGCTGGTTCACTGACGACACCGCAGCACGTTTCGAAGCCTACGGCTGGCACGTTGTGCGCGGCGTTGATGGCCACGATGCTGACTCGATTAAACGTGCCGTAGAAGAAGCGCGCGCCGTGACCGACAAACCGTCCCTGCTGATGTGCAAAACCATCATCGGCTTCGGTTCTCCGAACAAAGCGGGCACTCACGACTCCCACGGCGCACCGCTGGGCGACGCGGAAATTGCACTGACCCGTGAAGCGCTTGGCTGGAAACACCCTGCATTCGAAATCCCGTCTGAAATCTATGCTCAGTGGGATGCAAAAGAAGTGGGTCAGGCGAAAGAAGCGGCCTGGAACGAGAAGTTCGCGGCTTACGCGAAAGCCTTCCCACAGGAAGCGGCTGAGTTCACCCGTCGTATGAAAGGTGACATGCCGTCTGACTTCGACACCAAAGCGAACGAGTTCATCGCGAAGTTGCAGGCGAACCCAGCCAAGATCGCCAGCCGTAAAGCATCTCAGAATGCGATCGAAGCGTTTGGCCCTCTGCTTCCAGAATTCCTCGGCGGCTCCGCTGACCTGGCGCCATCAAACCTGACCCTGTGGTCCGGATCTAAGCCAATCAACGAAGATACTGCCGGTAACTACATCCATTACGGTGTACGTGAGTTCGGTATGACTGCGATTGCCAACGGTATCGCTCTGCACGGTGGTTTCCTGCCGTACACTTCTACCTTCCTGATGTTTGTGGAATATGCACGTAACGCCGTGCGTATGGCTGCGCTGATGAAACAGCGTCAGGTGATGGTCTACACCCACGACTCCATCGGTCTGGGCGAAGATGGTCCAACTCACCAGCCAGTAGAGCAGGTGGCTTCCCTGCGCGTGACCCCGAACATGAGCACATGGCGTCCATGTGACCAGGTTGAATCTGCGGTGGCGTGGAAATACGGCGTTGAGCGTCAGGATGGCCCGACCGCGCTGATCCTCTCCCGTCAGAACCTGGCGCAGCAGGAGCGTACCCCAGAGCAGCTGGCAAACATCGCGCGCGGTGGTTACGTGCTGAAAGATTGCGCAGGCCAGCCTGAGCTGATCTTCATCGCGACCGGTTCTGAAGTTGAACTGGCCGTTGCCGCATGGGAAAAACTGACTGCCGAAGGCGTGAAAGCGCGTGTGGTTTCTATGCCTTCTACCGATGCGTTCGACAAGCAGGATGCCGCGTACCGCGAATCCGTACTGCCTAAAGCGGTCTCCGCTCGCGTGGCAGTGGAAGCGGGTATCGCAGACTACTGGTTCAAATACGTGGGTCTGAACGGCGCTATCGTCGGGATGACCACGTTTGGTGAGTCTGCGCCAGCTGAACAGCTGTTTGAAGAGTTCGGCTTCACCGTTGAAAACGTTGTCGCTAAGGCGAAAGAACTGCTGTAACTCTCCCAGTGATGCAAAACGGGTCGCTCAGGCGGCCCGTTTTTATTTTGGAGGTATTTTTTTTGGTGTTAACAACATATAATTGGTGATTCCCATCACAAATACGCAAAGTCATAATATGTTTAATTTGCAATGGGTATCACATATATAGACTTGCTTTTTAATTTTTCGTTTTTAACGATCTGTTTTTATTCGTTTTATTAAAATGCACTCTGGCACGCTCGCTATTTTGTCTCCGTTTGATTTCATTTTACCGCAGGCGTATTTTGTTTTTAGCGATACGTTGTACCCTAAAAATAAAATAAGGATGATATATGCGGTTAATTGATTATTTCCCTGAATCCTCAATATCAATAAAATCCGCAGCAAAGGACTGGCAGGAAGCCATTGATTTTTCCATGTCGTCTTTGCTGCAAAATCATTATATTAACGCTGATTATATTGAAGCAATTAAAACCTCGACGCTTACTAATGGCCCTTATTACATTCTCGCTCCGGGTGTGGCAATGCCTCATGCCCGTCCGGAGTGCGGTGCCTTAAAAACAGGTATGTCATTAACGCTTCTTAAACAGGAAGTGCAGTTTGCCGACGACGATGAGCCCGTAAAATTACTCATTGGTTTATCGGCGGCGGATGCGGATTCACATATCGGCGCTATCCAGGCATTAAGCGAATTATTATGTGAAGAAGACAGGCTGTCGGCGTTGTTAACCGCTAAGTCAGAAAAGCAGTTGGCGGATATTATCGCTCACGCATAATTATTCTCTCCTTTACAGGACATTATTATGGAACACAAGTCTGCTCGTGCAAAGGTCCAGGCTTTTGGGGGCTTTTTGACTGCAATGGTCATCCCGAATATTGGCGCTTTTATTGCCTGGGGATTTATTACCGCATTATTTATTCCAACCGGCTGGATGCCAAATGAGCATTTCGCCAAAATTGTTGGTCCGATGATCACCTATTTATTGCCGGTGATGATTGGCTCTACCGGCGGACACCTGGTTGGCGGCAAACGTGGGGCAGTGATGGGGGGGATCGGCACTATCGGCGTGATTATCGGCGCGGATATTCCTATGTTCCTCGGCTCAATGATCATGGGGCCACTCGGCGGTCTGGTAATTAAGCACATCGATCGGCTGCTGGATAAACGCATTCCCGCTGGTTTTGAGATGGTCATCAACAACTTCTCGCTGGGTATTGCGGGTATGCTCCTCTGCCTGCTGGGATTTGAAGTGATCGGTCCTGCGGTGTCGATTGCCAATAACTTTATTAAAGAGTGTATTGAATCACTGGTACATGCAGGCTACCTGCCGCTGCTGTCGTTGATTAACGAACCGGCAAAAATCCTGTTTTTAAATAACGCTATCGATCAGGGTGTTTATTATCCGCTGGGGATGCAGCAGGCTTCCGAGACGGGTAAATCCATCTTCTTTATGGTGGCCTCCAACCCCGGGCCGGGTTTAGGTCTGCTGCTGGCTTTTGCTTTTTTCGGCAAAGGAATGGCGAAGAAGTCAGCCCCCGGCGCGATGATCATTCACTTCCTGGGCGGCATTCATGAGCTCTATTTCCCTTACGTACTGATGAAACCGCTGACGCTGATTGCGATGATTGCTGGCGGCATGAGCGGGACGTGGGTGTTTAACCTGTTAGGCGGTGGTCTGGTGGCTGGCCCAAGTCCGGGTTCGATTTTCGCCTACCTCGCGTTAACGCCTAAAGGCGCATTCCTCGCCACGATTGCTGGCGTAACGACAGGCACGCTGGTCACCTTTGCGGTCGCCTCTTTTATCCTGAAGATGGATAAAAATAACGAAGCTGAAACGGAAGATACTTTCAATGATTCTGCCAACGCCGTAAAAGCCATGAAGCAGGAAGGCAAGTTTACTTACCAGGATGTTAAGCATATCGCTTTTGTCTGCGATGCCGGAATGGGCTCCAGCGCTATGGGCGCGACGACATTCCGGAAGCGTCTGGAAAAAGCCGGACAAAACATCGAAGTAAAACATTATGCCATCGAAAATGTGCCTGACGACGCGGACATTATTGTTACCCATGCCAGCCTGGAGGGGCGCGCTAAACGGGTCAGTGACAAACCGTTAGTGTTGATAAAAAACTATCTCGGCGATCCTAAGCTTGACGAGTTATTTAAGCATCTAACGGCGAATTAATCTATCTGGTTCCTGGAGTCATTATGAAAACGAAAGTGGCTGCCATTTATGGCAAGCAGGATGTTCGTATCCGCGAATTCGAACTGCCCGAAATAAGCGACAATGAACTGCTGGTGAGCGTAATTTCCGACAGCGTTTGTTTATCAACCTGGAAGGCGGCGAAATTAGGTAGTGAACATAAACGTGTGCCGGACGATCTGGAAAATCATCCGGTCATAACCGGACATGAATGTGCCGGGGTGATTGTTGAGGTCGGAAAAAACCTTACCGGGAAATTTAAAAAAGGTCAGCGCTTTGTTTTACAACCGGCAATGGGATTGCCGAGCGCTTATTCTGCTGGCTACAGCTATGAATATTTTGGCGGCAATGCGACGTATATGATTATTCCAGAAGTCGCAATTAATCTGGGCTGCGTTTTACCTTATCACGGCTCCTATTTTGCGGCGGCTTCGCTGGCGGAACCCATGTGCTGCATTATCGGCGCGTATAACGCCAATTATCATACGACACAATATGTCTATGAGCACCGGATGGGCGTGAAACCGGGAGGTAATATTGCGCTTCTGGCCTGCGCCGGGCCGATGGGAATTGGCGCTATTGATTATGCGATTAACGGCGGGATTCAGCCGTCGCGCGTTGTGGTGGTGGATATCGATGAGGCACGCCTTGCGCAGGCGGAAAAACTCCTGCCGGTTGAGCTGGCGGCACAAAAGGGCATTGAGCTTATCTATGTTAATACCTCCGAACTGGAGAACCCTGCCGCTACGTTACGCGCATTAACTGACAATGCAGGCTTTGACGACGTGTTTGTCTATGCCGCGGTTCCGGCGGTCATTGAACTGGCAGACGATCTTCTCGCCGAGGACGGGTGCCTGAATTTCTTCGCCGGACCAACGGACAGCAATTTCAAGGTGCCGTTTAATTTTTACAACGTCCATTACAACAGTACCCACGTGGTGGGCACCTCCGGCGGCTCGACGGAGGACATGAAAGAGGCGATTGCGCTGAGTGCGACAGGCCAGCTCCAGCCGTCGTTTATGGTGACTCACATCGGCGGTCTGGATGCGGTGCCGCATACGGTACTCAATCTGCCGGACATTCCTGGGGGCAAGAAGCTTATCTACAACGGTGTCACCATGCCGTTAACGGCCATTGCCGATTTTGCCGAAAAGGGTAAAACCGATCCGCTTTTCCGGGAGCTGGCAAGGCTTGTGGAAGAGACTCACGGCATCTGGAATGAAAAAGCAGAGCGCTATCTGCTGGCGAAGTTTGGGGTGGATATTGGGGAGGCGGCCGCATGATGTCTCTGGCATGGCCGCTCTTTCGCGTCACGGAACAGGCGGCGCTGGCCGCCTGGCCGCAAACCGGGTGCGGCGATAAAAACCGAATCGACGGGCTGGCGGTAACCGCCATGCGCGAGGCGCTAAACGCGATAGCGATTCGCGGGCGTATCGTCATCGGCGAAGGTGAGATCGACCATGCGCCAATGCTGTGGATTGGCGAGGAGGTCGGAAGCGGCGTCGGCCTGGCGGTGGATATTGCCGTCGATCCCATTGAGGGGACCCGCATGGTGGCGATGGGACAAAGCAATGCGCTGGCAGTGATGGCGTTTGCGCCTGAGGGCAGCCTGTTTCATGCCCCTGATATGTACATGAAAAAACTGGTGGTTAACGCAGCGGCAACCGGGGCAATCAGCCTCGCTCTCCCGCTGGCAGAAAACCTTCGCAACGTTGCCCGGGCGCTGGGCAAGCCGCTGGACCATCTGCGGATGGTAACGCTGGACAAACCGCGCCTGCAAAATGTAATTGCCGAGGCAAGGCAGCTGGGCGTGAAAGTGTTCGCGCTGCCCGATGGCGACGTCGCCGCCAGCGTTCTGACCTGCTTACAGGATAATCCCTATGATCTGATGTACACCACAGGCGGCGCGCCGGAAGGGGTGATCTCTGCCTGCGCGGTGAAAGCGCTGGGTGGCGAAATGCAGGCGGAGCTGATCGATTTTTGTGAAGCGAAAGGGGAGAGTCCTGAGAACCGTCGGGTCGCCGTGCAGGAGCACCGTCGCTGTGCGGAGATGAAGGTGGAAGTCAATCGTATCTATACCCTTAGCGAACTGGTAAAGGGCAATGACATCCTGTTCAGCGCGACGGGCGTGACGGGTGGCGAACTGGTTAAAGGTATTCAACAGGTTGCGGAGGGTGTGCGCACGCAAACTTTACTGATCGGCGGCGCAGATCGAACGTGTAATATAATAGACTCTCTGCATTCACAGTGATTTATCGAGATACAAATGACGACGCTGACAGAAGACGACGTGCTTGAGCAACTGGATGCTCAGAATAACCTCCTCGCATTCATGACGACGGCACAGTCTTTTTTGCTCCAGGGCATTAAATGTTTTCTGCCGTCGCTGTTTGTCGATAACGATGAAGAGATCGTGGAATATGCAGTGAAGCCGTTACTCGCCCGGAGTGGGCCGCTTGATGACATCGACGTGGCGTTACGCCTGATCTATGCGCTGGGGAAAATGGAAAAATGGCTCTACGCCGACATTACGCATTTTTCACAGTTTTATCAGTATCTGAAAGAGCAGGATACCCTCCCTGGCTTTGCCGATGACATCACCTGGGATTTTATCAGCAACGTTAATTGCATCACCCGTAACGCGACGTTATTCAGCGCGCTGGAGTCGATGAAATTTGCTGACTTTGCCGCATGGTCTGAGGTGCGCTTTACCGCAATGATCAAGACGGCGCTCACCCTGGCGGTAACGACAATTTTAAAGGAACTTACGCCGTGAAAATTGGGCTAACGGTTAACGGGCTACATGTAGAAGCACATTATCCTGACGACGAAATTGAAAATGTTCATAAGCCTTTGCTGCGGCAACTGGCGAAACGGCATTTCGCCAGCGCCAGCAGACGTACGATTGTTTTTCTCAGCGCGCCGCCCGGGACGGGCAAATCCACGCTGACCGCCTTCTGGGAATTCCTCTCTCGTCAGATGGAGGGGATGCCGCCGATCCAGACGTTGCCGATGGATGGATTTCATCACTACAACGTCTGGCTGGAAGCGCATAACCTGCGCGCGTACAAAGGCGCCCCGGAAACCTTTGATGTCGACAGGCTGGCGCAACATCTGCGGCAGATAAAAGAGGGCGACAGTACCTGGCCGCAGTATGACCGACAAACGCACGATCCTGTCGAAGAGGCAATCGTGGTAACGGCCCCTGTCGTGATTGTTGAGGGTAACTGGCTGCTGCTTGATGACGAACGATGGCGAACGCTGATGGAATACTGCGATTTTTCATTGTTTATTCGCGCCCCCGCCGAAGCGTTACGTACGCGCCTGGTGGGACGTAAGCTGGCCGGCGGACTCTCTCAGGCCGACGCCGAAGCGTTTTATGCGCGCACCGACGGGCCAAACGTGGAGCGTGTTTTGCGTCACAGCCGTCCTGCCAAGGTGGAACTGATGATGTCGGCAAATGGCGAATACCGACTCGTCTGAGCCTCCGCAGCTTTCAGTGGGGACACCGGTCGACCCGCCGCGTTTTTACGTGGCGGGATGGAAAGGGATTATTCCGGAAAAATGTGATGGAGATCAGATAAAATCGCTCTTAATCTGGACAGAGATTCCTTTTATTCCCCGATTCGCTTATTCTTGCTGAAGCGTTTCAGTCGATTAAATGTTCGACAATTGACCAATCAATCGCAGTTTGTGACAGCAAGGATTCCCCTTCGGGCGTCGCTGGATTACTCTTTCAGCCACCTCAAACTCAGGGATAGCTTTGCAGGAGATCTATGACCGTACGCGTAGCGATTAATGGCTTCGGTCGCATCGGGCGCAACGTGGTTCGTGCTTTATATGAATCCGGGCGTCGTGCGGAAATCACCGTGGTGGCAATCAATGAACTGGCGGATGCTGCGGGCATGGCACATTTGTTGAAATATGACACCAGCCACGGTCGCTTTGCCTGGGATGTTCGCCAGGAAAGGGAACAGCTGTTCGTCGGTGACGATGCCATCCGCGTGCTGCATGAGAACAGTATTGAAGGGCTGCCCTGGCGCGAACTGGGTGTGGATGTGGTGCTGGACTGTACCGGCGTGTACGGTAACCGTGAACATGGCGAAGCGCATCTGAATGCTGGCGCGAAAAAAGTGCTGTTCTCCCATCCCGGCAGTAACGACCTCGACGCCACCGTCGTGTTTGGTGTTAACCAGCACGAGCTGCACGCTGAACACCGCATTGTCTCCAACGCCTCCTGCACCACCAACTGCATTATTCCGGTCATTAAACTGTTAGACGATGCTTATGGCATTGAATCCGGCACCGTGACCACGATTCACTCCGCCATGCACGATCAGCAGGTAATCGACGCCTACCATCCGGATTTACGACGCACTCGCGCGGCGAGCCAGTCAATCATTCCGGTGGATACGAAACTGGCTGCCGGGATCACCCGTATTTTCCCGCAGTTTAACGACCGTTTTGAAGCGATTGCCGTGCGCGTTCCGACGATAAACGTCACCGCAATCGATCTTAGCGTGACGGTGAAAAAACCGGTAAAAGCCTGTGAAGTCAACCTGTTGCTGCAAAAAGCGGCACAGGGAGCATTTCATGGTATAGTTGACTATACGGAATTACCGTTGGTCTCAGTAGATTTTAACCACGACCCGCATAGCGCCATCGTGGATGGCACGCAGACGCGAGTCAGTGGTGCGCACCTCATCAAGACGCTGGTCTGGTGTGATAACGAATGGGGCTTTGCTAACCGAATGCTCGACACCACGTTAGCCATGGCTGCGAAAGGTTTCAGGTAGAGCGCACCTTGCGCTTGCAAAACTTTAAGAATCAACGAGAGGATTCACCATGTCTGTAATTAAGATGACCGATCTGGATCTGGCAGGTAAACGCGTTTTCATCCGTGCCGATCTGAACGTACCGGTTAAAGATGGCAAAGTGACCAGCGACGCGCGTATCCGTGCATCTCTGCCAACCATTGAACTGGCTCTGAAGCAGGGCGCTAAAGTGATGGTCACCTCCCACCTGGGCCGTCCAACTGAAGGCGAGTACAACGAAGAGTTCTCTCTGCTGCCGGTTGTTAATTACCTGAAAGACAAACTGTCCAGCCCGGTTCGCCTGGTGAAAGATTACCTGGACGGCGTGGAAGTTGCCGAAGGTGAGCTGGTTGTTCTGGAAAACGTTCGCTTCAACAAAGGCGAAAAGAAAGACGACGAAACCCTGTCCAAAAAATACGCTGCGCTGTGCGACGTATTCGTGATGGATGCATTCGGTACGGCTCACCGTGCGCAGGCATCTACCCACGGTATCGGTAAATTCGCAGACGTCGCCTGTGCAGGTCCGCTGCTGGCTGACGAACTGGAAGCGCTGGGTAAAGCACTGAAAGAACCTGCTCGTCCAATGGTCGCTATCGTTGGTGGTTCTAAAGTTTCTACCAAACTGACCGTACTGGATTCTCTGTCCAAAATCGCTGACCAGCTGATCGTTGGCGGTGGTATCGCGAACACCTTCGTTGCTGCGCAAGGCCACAACGTGGGTAAATCCCTGTACGAAGCGGATCTGGTTGACGAAGCCAAACGTCTGCTGGGTACCTGTGATATCCCGGTTCCAACTGACGTTCGCGTGGCAACCGAGTTCTCTGAAACTGCTACCGCAACCCTGAAATCTGTTAACGACATCAAAGATGAAGAGCAGATTCTGGACCTGGGCGACGTTTCTGCACAGAAACTGGCTGAAATCCTGAAAAACGCAAAAACTATCCTGTGGAACGGTCCTGTCGGCGTGTTCGAATTCCCGAACTTCCGCAAAGGGACTGAGATCGTGGCTAACGCAATCGCAGACAGCGAAGCGTTCTCTATCGCAGGCGGTGGTGACACCCTGGCAGCAATCGACCTGTTCGGTATCGCTGACAAGATCTCCTACATCTCCACTGGTGGCGGCGCATTCCTCGAATTCGTGGAAGGCAAAGTTCTGCCAGCAGTAGCAATGCTCGAAGAGCGCGCTAAGAAGTAAGCCATTCAGGGGCAGGGAAACCTGCCCAATTTTCAGCGCGCTTATCAGAGCTCGCACCATTTCTAACGGCCGAAGATACAGGACTAAGCAACATGTCTAAAATTTTTGATTTCGTAAAACCTGGCGTTATCACTGGTGATGACGTACAGAAAGTGTTCCAGGTAGCTAAAGAAAACAACTTCGCTCTGCCAGCAGTTAACTGCGTGGGTACCGACTCCATCAACGCCGTACTGGAAACTGCTGCTAAAGTTAAAGCTCCAGTTATCGTTCAGTTCTCTAACGGTGGCGCTGCGTTCATCGCAGGTAAAGGCGTGAAAACTGACATTCCTCAGGGTGCTGCAATCCTGGGCGCTATCTCTGGCGCACATCACGTTCACCAGATGGCTGAGCACTACGGTGTTCCGGTTATCCTGCACACTGACCACTGCGCGAAAAAACTGCTGCCATGGATCGACGGTCTGCTGGACGCAGGTGAAAAACACTTCGCAGCAACCGGTAAGCCACTGTTCTCTTCTCACATGATCGACCTGTCCGAAGAGTCTCTGGAAGAAAACATCGAGATCTGCTCTAAGTACCTGGCGCGTATGTCCAAAATGGGCATGACCCTGGAAATCGAACTGGGTTGCACCGGCGGTGAAGAAGACGGTGTGGACAACAGCCACATGGACGCTTCTGCACTGTACACTCAGCCAGAAGACGTTGATTACGCTTACACCGAGCTGAGCAAAATCAGCCCACGCTTCACTATCGCAGCGTCCTTCGGTAACGTACACGGCGTATACAAACCAGGTAACGTGGTTCTGACCCCGACCATCCTGCGTGATTCTCAGGAATACGTGTCCAAAAAACACAACCTGCCGCACAACAGCCTGAACTTCGTCTTCCACGGCGGTTCCGGTTCTTCTGCTCAGGAAATCAAAGATTCCGTAAGCTACGGCGTAGTGAAAATGAATATCGATACCGACACCCAATGGGCAACCTGGGACGGTATCCTGCAATACTACAAAACCAACGAAGCTTACCTGCAAGGTCAGCTGGGCAACCCGAAAGGCGAAGACCAGCCGAACAAGAAATACTACGATCCACGCGTATGGCTGCGCGCTGCCCAGACTTCTATGATTACTCGTCTGGAGCAGGCATTCAAAGAACTGAACGCGGTTGACGTTCTGTAATTTGAGCTGTTCATAGCGTCAAGAAGGTCCGCATATGCGGGCCTTTTTTTATGCTTTTTCAATATCCTGCAATACCTGATTTTGTGATCTGTTTGGCAAAGCCGGTGCTTTTTGTTTACCCTTTACTGACCTGCCTGTCTCCATGGGGGATGGATTTTGTGTTTTGGTTTAACAAAAGGAAGAATAAATGGAACAACTTGATGTTGTAGACAGCATCAATAACGCGGGTAACTGGCTGGTGCGCAACCAGGCGCTACTGCTGAGCTACGCCGTGAATATTGTTGCCGCTATTGCCATCATCATTGTCGGGATGATCGTGGCGCGTATCGTTTCGAACGCTGTCAACCGGGTGATGGTCGCACGACACATTGATGCCACAGTCGCCGATTTCCTCTCCGCGCTGGTCCGTTACGGCATTATCGCCTTTACGCTGATTGCGGCGCTGGGGCGTGTCGGCGTGCAGACGGCATCCGTCATCGCTGTGCTCGGTGCTGCCGGTCTGGCCATTGGTCTGGCATTGCAGGGTTCGCTGTCTAACCTGGCGGCGGGCGTATTGCTGGTGACCTTCCGTCCGTTCCGTTCCGGTGAGTATGTGGATCTGGGCGGTATTGCCGGTACCGTGTTGCAGGTTCAGATTTTCTCCACGACCCTGCGTACCGTGGATGGTCGCATTGTGGTAGTCCCGAACGGGAAAATCATTGCGGGCAATATCATTAACTTCTCCCGCGAGCCGGTGCGTCGTAACGAGCTGATCATCAGCGTGGCGTACGACTCCGATATCGATCAGGTGAAGTCGCTGATCGCCAACATCATTGCCTCTGACGATCGCATTCTGAAGGACCGCGAGCAGACCGTTCGTCTGAACGAGCTGGGCGCGTCATCTATTAATTTTGTGGTGCGCATCTGGAGCAAAAGCAGCGATCTGCAAAACGTTTACTGGGATGTGCTGGAGCGCATCAAGCGTGATTTCGATGCCAACGGCATCAGCTTCCCGTACCCGCAGATGGACGTAAACGTCAAAAAAGTCAAAGAAGCAGAGTAACGTCTCCCGTAGGCCCGGTAAGCGTCAGCGACACCGGGCTTTTCTTTTATTAGCCCGGCTAATCCCCAATTAATATTATCCATTTCCTCTAATGACGTTCCCGCAGTATAGTCTGCCCCAGGACAACTCTGCGAGAATGACGTCATGTTATCTTATTATTTTCAGGGGCTTGTGTTAGGTGCGGCCATGATCCTTCCCCTTGGTCCACAAAATGCGTTCGTGATGAACCAGGGCATTCGCCGCCAGTATCATCTGATGATTGCCCTGCTGTGTGCGGTGAGCGATCTGCTGCTGATTTGCGCCGGGATTTTTGGCGGCAGCGCCCTGTTGATGCAGTCGCCGTGGCTGCTGGCGCTGGTTACCTGGGGCGGCGTAGCGTTTCTGCTGTGGTACGGGTTTGGTGCCCTGAAAACGGCCATGAGCAGCAATCTTGAGCTGGCTAGCGCCGAAGTGATGAAGCAGGGGCGCTGGAAGATTATCGTCACCATGCTCGCCGTGACGTGGCTTAACCCGCACGTCTACCTTGATACCTTTGTGGTACTGGGCAGCCTGGGCGGACAGCTGGACGTTGAGCCGAAACGCTGGTTTGCGCTCGGTACGGTCAGCGCCTCCTTCCTCTGGTTCTTCGGTCTTGCGATCCTGGCGGCGTGGCTGGCGCCACGACTGCGTACCGCCAAAGCACAGCGCATTATTAATACCCTGGTGGGGCTGGTGATGTGGTTTATTGCCTTCCAGCTGGCGAAAGAGGGCATTCATCACGTACAGGGATTGTTCAACTAAGCGTTGTCTTATGGACATCTGGACAAGACCCGCTAAGCTTGCTGGCATGAGCCCTGTTAACAGGGCACTCTTCGCAACATGGAGGAATGACAGTGAAGTTTAAGGTGATGGCCCTGGCGGCATTAGTAAGTTTAGGTGCGGTGTCGGTGCAGGCGAATGAACTGCCAAACGGCCCGCACATCGTCACTTCAGGTACGGCAAGCGTGGATGCGGTACCGGATGTTGCAACCCTGGCAATTGAAGTGAACGTGGCGGCGAAAGATGCTGCTTCCGCCAAGAAACAGGCAGACGATCGTGTTGCGCAATACCTCTCTTTCCTGGAACAGAACGGTGTCGCGAAAAAAGACATCAGCTCTGCGAACCTGCGTACCCAACCGGATTACGACTACCAGAACGGCAAAAGCATCCTGAAAGGCTATCGCGCCGTGCGTACTGTGGAAGTGACTGTACGCCAGCTTGATAAGCTCAACGGATTGCTGGATGGTGCGCTGAAGGCAGGGCTGAACGAAATTCGTTCCGTCTCGCTGGGCGTTGCGCAACCGGAAAAATATAAAGACGAAGCGCGTAAAGCGGCAATTGATGATGCCATTCATCAGGCGCAGCAGCTGGCATCCGGCTTCAAGAGCAAGCTCGGTCCGGTTTACAGCGTCCGTTACCACGTTTCAAACTACCAGCCAAGCCCGATGGTGCGGATGATGAAGGCGGACGCCGCGCCGGTTTCTGCTCAGGAAACCTACGAGCAGCCAACCATTCAGTTCGACGATCAGGTTGATGTGGTGTTCCAGCTGGAGCCAACTCAAACTCAGCAAACTGAGGCGGCTAAGGCGCAGTAGTTTGCCCTCACCCTAACCCTCTCCCACAGGGAGAGGGAATTCAAGCGATTAATCCTGTCTCAACACCTTATGCCCAAACGCCAGCAGCGCGTCGGTGACGTTGCGCATCATGCGGCTTTCCGGGGCAAAACGGTGCCAGTAGAGCATCCGGCGCTGATACAGCCCCGGGGTTAAATCAATCAGCTCACCACTTTTCAACTCTTTCTCAATCTGCAAATGCGGGATCATGCAGCAGGTCGTGCCCTGACGCGCGAGCTGTACGAAGGCTTCGGACGAGTTAACGATATGACACGGCACGCTGCCCGGCGGCAAATCGAAGTTTTGTTGCAGGAAGGCCTGATGCATATCGTCAAGATGGTCGAACGCGACGGCAGGGGCTTTCAGCAGCGCGGCGCGAGTCACGCCGTTCGGGAAGTAGCGCTCGGCAAAGGCTTTTGAACCGACAAACAGGTAATCCAGCGCGCCCAGCTGATCCACCAGACAGCTTGGCAGCGCCTGCGGCTGAATACTGACCGCCCCAACCACTTCGCCACGGCGCAGGCGTTCCTGAGTGCGGGTCTCGTCTTCAACCTGAAGGTTCAGGCGGATTGGGGAGTCGGCCAGCACCGGCGCAAGGGCCGGCAGCAGCCAGGTTGCCAGACTGTCGGCGTTCACCGCCAGCGACAGCAGCAGCGGCGTGGAGCCGGTTTGTTCATCGCCCAGCCATTCATCTTCCAGCAGTTCAACCTGACGCAGCAGGGCGAGGAGCTTTTGTCCTTGCTCTGTCGGACGCGGCGGTACGGTACGCACCAGCAGCGGCTGCCCGAACATGTTTTCAAGCTGTTTGATACGCTGTGATACGGCGGACTGGGTGATGCACAGCTTTTGCGCCGCGCGCTCAAAACCGCGTTCACGAATAACTGCATCAAGTGCCTGTAGTGTTCTGTAGTCCGGACGTTTCATTGCTCTGGCTGACTCCTTAATTTTGCTTAATCTGCACTATGACACAATTTTCCCTTCGTGGCAGACGAAATCCATTCGACGTGTTCTATAATGCGCCCTGAGTTTTCACACCACAGGCAAAACGATCATGACGCAGGATGAACTGAAAAAAGCAGTAGGATGGGCCGCTCTCCAGTACGTACAGCCGGGTACCATTGTCGGTGTTGGTACGGGGTCCACGGCGGCACACTTTATCGATGCGCTGGGCACGATGAAGGGGCAGATCGAGGGTGCGGTTTCCAGCTCCGATGCTTCCACGGAAAAGCTGAAAAGCCTCGGCATCACCGTTTTCGACCTCAACGAAGTGGACCGTCTGGGCATTTACGTTGATGGCGCGGATGAAATCAACGGCCACATGCAGATGATCAAAGGCGGTGGCGCGGCGCTGACCCGCGAAAAAATCATCGCTTCCGTGGCGGATAAGTTCATCTGCATCGCGGACGCCTCCAAGCAGGTCGACATTCTGGGGAATTTCCCGCTGCCGGTCGAAGTGATCCCGATGGCGCGCAGCGCGGTTGCCCGTCAACTTGTGAAGCTGGGCGGTCGTCCGGAATACCGTCAGGGTGTGGTGACCGACAACGGCAACGTGATCCTCGACGTTCACGGCCTTGAGATCCTCGATGCCATTGCGCTGGAAAATGCGATCAACGGCATTCCAGGCGTTGTTACCGTAGGGTTATTTGCCAACCGTGGCGCGGATGTGGCGCTGATCGGCACGGCTGACGGTGTAAAAACCATCGTAAAATGATCTGACGGGGGGAACGCTCCCCCCGCTAAAAAAATTTTGAAAAGCTAAATTCGGTGACTTGTGTCACGTTTTTCCGCCTCTTTTGCCGATCCTGCCACGTTCGTAATTTTCCGCAGCATTTTCCTCTGCCATTTTGCTCTGTATGACTTTTCTTCAGAGTGCCGACGCAAACGTTCATATTGCTGCAATAGTTTTTTTTGATATGTTGGCTGCACGGGATTTATATCCAGCACAACATCAGTTCAGATAAAAACAGGGTCGGGTAAATGGCAAAGGTATCACTGGAGAAAGACAAGATTAAATTCCTGCTGGTTGAAGGCGTGCACCAGAAAGCGCTCGATAGCCTTCGCGCAGCAGGCTACACCAACATCGAATTTCACAAAGGCGCGCTGGACACTGAAGAGCTGAAAGCGTCCATCCGTGATGCCCATTTCATTGGCCTGCGATCCCGTACCCAACTGACTGAAGACGTTATTGCTGCGGCGGAAAAGCTGGTGGCGATTGGCTGTTTCTGCATCGGCACCAACCAGGTTGATCTGAATGCCGCCGCAAAACGCGGTATCCCGGTCTTTAACGCGCCGTTCTCTAACACCCGTTCCGTGGCGGAGCTGGTAATTGGCGAGCTGCTGCTGCTGCTTCGCGGCATTCCGGAGGCTAACGCCAAAGCGCACCGCGGCGTGTGGAATAAGCTGGCTGCGGGCTCCTACGAAGCCCGTGGTAAAAAGCTCGGGATTATCGGTTACGGCCATATCGGTACGCAGCTCGGTATTCTGGCGGAATCCCTCGGCATGCACGTGTTTTTCTACGATATCGAAAGCAAGCTGCCGCTGGGTAACGCGACGCAGGTGCAGCATCTTTCTGACCTGCTGAACATGAGCGACGTGGTAAGCCTGCACGTGCCGGAAAATGCGTCCACCAAAAACATGATGGGCGCAGAAGAGCTGGCGCTGATGAAGCCGGGCTCTCTGCTGATCAACGCCGCGCGTGGTACGGTGGTCGATATTCCTGCACTGTGCGACGCGCTGAAGCGTAAACATCTGGCGGGCGCGGCGATTGACGTGTTCCCGACGGAACCGGCCACTAACAGCGATCCGTTCACCTCTCCGCTGTGCGAGTTCGACAACGTGATCCTGACGCCGCACATCGGCGGTTCTACTCAGGAAGCGCAGGAGAATATCGGCCTGGAAGTGGCGGGTAAACTGAGCAAATATTCCGACAACGGTTCAACGCTCTCTGCGGTGAACTTCCCGGAGGTGTCTCTGCCGCTGCACGGTGGGCGTCGTCTGCTGCACATCCACGAAAACCGTCCTGGCGTGCTGACCGCCATCAACCAGATCTTTGCCGAGCAGGGCGTTAACATTGCTGCGCAGTATCTGCAAACTAACTCGCAGATGGGTTATGTGGTTATTGATATTGAAGCGGATGAAGACATCGCCGAGAAAGCATTGCAGAGCATGAAGGCCATTCCGGGGACGATTCGCGCGCGTCTGCTGTACTGATGGTGCGGTCTGTGGTGTCGGGTGGCGCTTACGCTTACCCGACCTACAATGTTCGAGGATTTATGTAGGCCGGGTAAGGCGTAGCCGCCACCCGGCTTTATTCTACCAGGTCCAGGTTTTACTGGGCGTCACCACCGCCGGCAACGGCACATCCCATTTCTCTACGGGTAATACCTCCACGCCCTGGCAATCATGCGCATACCCCACCGGCTGCAATCCGTACTGCTGCCAGTTTTGCAGCGTCCTGTCATAGAACCCCCCGCCCATGCCTAATCGCTGGCCCTGCTCGTCAAACGCCACCAGCGGCGTAATCAGCACATCCAGTTCAGATAGCGGCAGCACGTCGCGCACGTCGAGTTTGGGTTCGGTGATTTTCAGACGATTTACCACCAGCTCGCTGTGCGGATGGTAGTGCAGAAACAGCAGATTGCCTCGGCTAAAGGGATGTAGCACCGGCAGATAAACTTTTTTCCCGGCGCGCCAGAGCTGGTCGATAAGCGGTTGGGTATCCAGCTCACCATCAAACGAGATAAACAGGGCGACGGTGTTTGCCATCACCACAGGCGGATAGGCCATCATGCGGGCGGCGGCCTGCTGGGCAAAATGTGCCTGTTGCTCGGCGCTTAAGGCGCGACGACGCTGGCGAATAAGCTGACGGATGTCCTGGCGTGAAGCAGAAACTTCAGGGAATTGAGTCATGGTAGTCGGTAGAAGAAAAGAGAGGGAATCTCCGAGATGCCGCCGCAGGCTGTAACCCTTGAACCCTTGGTTCAAGGTGAATGTGTCGTCATAGTTTTAAGGCTTCTCGGACGGACCGAGCATGCTCACCAACCATGGAGCGCCACATTCTTGTGGTATGAAATATCGGCTCAGGGGACTGGCCCGCTTGCGAACATCTCAGAGAAATTTTGTCTTCACAGTTACTCTACCATAGTCAACTGAGAAGTGTTATTCAAACTTTGGTCCCGGTCTTTCGGGACTGCGACCTTGATCAAGCAATGCCTGTTCTATGGTCTGCTGGAGCATTTTAATGCGCTGCTCCATGCTTGCCGCGTAATCGCGGGTCTTCGCTTTTTCCTGAGTCAGTTCATAGCTGATGTTCAACGCGGCGATGAAAACCAGCTGCTCAGTATTTGTGACTCTAGTGCGTTCTTTTAGATCTTGCAACCGCTGATTCAAATCGTCCGCAGCCTGATTCAAGGCATCCCTTTGTTCAGGCGGACAATTCACTCGCAGTGAACGGCCAAAAATCTGGAGATCGACGGGTTGTGCAGACATGCCACCTTCCTGCTGATTGACTGCGCTGCCTTCGCTTACTGCCCCGGGGGCTGCGAAGGGGCGACACTATAGCTACCCTGATGTGAAGATACAAGCCCTTTTCTGGTATCACCAGGGTCCAAAGTGGTAGCATATCATGAATATCCTCCCTTTGATGACGAATGCGTATGTCTATACAGAACGAAATGCCTGGTTACAAGGATTTAAACCAGTTACTGAACCAGCAGGGAGTCGGTCTGACCCCTGCCGAAATGCACGGTCTGATCAGCGGCATACTGTGCGGCGGAAACAGCGACAGCTCATGGCAGCCGCTGATCCACGACCTCACCAACGAAGGGCTGGCGTTTGGCCACGAACTGGCGGAAGCGCTGCGTAAAATGCACGCCGCAACCAGCGATTCCCTGGAAGACGATGGCTTTCTTTTTCAGCTTTATCTGCCTGAAGGCGACGATGTCAGCGTCTTCGATCGCGCCGATGCGCTCGCGGGTTGGGTAAACCACTATCTTCTTGGCCTGGGCGTAACCCAGCCTAAACTGGATAAAGTGACCGGCGAAGCGGGTGAAGCGATCGACGATCTGCGTAATATCGCCCAGCTCGGCTACGATGAAGACGAAGACCAGGAAGAGCTGGAAATGTCTCTCGAAGAGATTATCGAGTACGTGCGCGTGGCGTCTCTGCTGTGCCACGACAACTTTACGCGCTCGCAGCCGACCGCGCCGGAAGTTCGCAAGCCAACATTACACTAAGAAAAATAACGCACAGGAGGGTGTCATGGTTATCTCCAGTCAAGAGTATTCTCGCCGTCGTCAGGCGCTGCTGGCAAAAATGCAGTCGGGAAGCGCTGCCCTGATTTTCGCCGCGCCGGAAGTGACGCGCAGCGCCGACAGCGAATACCCCTATCGCCAGAGCAGTGATTTCTGGTACTTCACCGGGTTTAACGAGCCGGAAGCGGTACTGGTGCTGATTAAAAGCAATGACACCCACAACCACAGCGTGATTTTTAACCGCGTGCGCGATCTGACCGCGGAAATCTGGTTTGGCCGCCGCTTAGGGCAGGAGGCGGCGCCGGAAAAACTGGGCGTGGACCGTGCGCTGGCCTACAGCGAAATCAACCAGCAGCTTTACCAACTGCTGAACGGCCTGGACGTGCTCTATCACGCGCAGGGCGAATACGCGTATGCGGATGACATTGTCTTCACCGCGCTGGATAAGCTGCGTAAAGGCTCGCGCCAGAACCTGTCCGCACCTGCCACGCTGACGGACTGGCGTCCGATGGTGCATGAGATGCGCCTGTTTAAGTCTGAAGAAGAGCTGAACGTGATGCGCCGCGCGGGCGAAATCAGCGCCCTGGCGCATACCCGCGCCATGGAAAAGTGCCGTCCCGGTATGTTCGAGTACCAGCTTGAAGGCGAAATTCACCATGAATTTAACCGTCACGGCGCGCGCTTCCCGTCCTATAACACCATCGTAGGCGGCGGTGAAAACGGCTGCATTCTGCACTACACCGAAAACGAAAGTGAACTGCGCGACGGCGATCTGGTGCTGATTGACGCGGGCTGTGAATATCAGGGTTACGCGGGCGACATCACCCGTACCTTCCCGGTGAACGGTAAATTCACCACCGCGCAGCGTGAAATCTATGACATCGTGCTTGAGTCTCTGGAGACCGCGCTGACGCTGTTCCGCCCTGGCACCTCCATCCAGGAGGTTACGGGCGAGGTGGTGCGCATCATGATTACCGGGCTGGTGAAGCTCGGCATTTTGAAAGGCGATGTGGACACCCTTATAACCGAAAACGCCCATCGTCCGTACTTTATGCACGGCCTGAGCCACTGGCTGGGGCTGGATGTGCATGACGTCGGGGCATACGGTCCGGAACGTTCGCGCGTGCTGGAGCCAGGCATGGTGCTGACCGTTGAGCCTGGGCTGTACATCGCGCCGGATGCCGACGTGCCAGAACAGTACCGCGGGATCGGCATTCGCATTGAAGATGACATCGTCATCACCGAAACCGGTAACGAAAACCTGACCGCGACCGTGGTGAAAAAAGCCGACGACATCGAGGCGCTGATGGCGGCGGCACGCGTATGAGCGTGATCATCGTTGGCGGAGGCATGACCGGCGCTACTCTGGCGCTGGCCATTTCGCAGTTAACCAAAGGCCAGCTTCCGGTGCATCTTGTTGAGGCGGTTGCGCCGCAGGCGGCCGATCATCCCGGCTTCGATGCCCGCGCCATCGCGCTGGCCCAGGGAACCTGCCAGCAGCTTGCGCGCAGTGGCATCTGGCAGGCGATAGCGGACTGCGCGACGGCCATCGGCACCGTTCACGTCAGCGATCGCGGCCACGCCGGGTTTGTGACGCTGGATGCCCACGATTACCGAATTGAGGCACTGGGGCAGGTCGTTGAGCTGCATGACGTGGGGCTGCGGCTGTTCCGTCTGTTACAGGATGCCCCTGGCGTTACGCTGCACTGTCCGGCGCGCGTCG
>NZ_QFRV01000074.1:0-23149 GCF_004136805.1 Enterobacter cloacae complex sp. GF14B | reverse complement strand
CTCCTTCACCGGCGGCACCGCCACCGGGCGTAACATCATGAAAAACGCCGGGCTGAAGAAGTATTCTATGGAACTGGGCGGCAAATCTCCGGTGCTGATTTTTGAAGACGCGGACATCGAGCGCGCGCTGGACGCCGCCCTGTTCACCATCTTCTCCATCAACGGCGAACGCTGCACCGCCGGCTCGCGCATCTTCATCCAGCAGAGCATCTACCCGGAGTTCGTCAAACGCTTTGCCGAGCGCGCCAACCGCCTGCGCGTGGGCGACCCGACCGATCCGAACACCCAGATTGGCGCGCTCATCAGCCAGCAGCACTGGGAAAAAGTCTCCGGCTATATCCGCCTCGGCATTGAAGAGGGGGCAACCCTGCTGGCGGGCGGCCCGGACAAACCGACCGATCTGCCTGCGCACCTGAAAGGCGGCAACTTCCTGCGCCCGACCGTGCTGGCGGATGTCGATAACCGCATGCGCGTGGCGCAGGAAGAGATCTTCGGGCCGGTGGCCTGCCTGCTGCCGTTTAAGGACGAAGCGGAAGGGCTGCGCCTGGCGAACGACGTGGAGTATGGCCTGGCGTCGTACATCTGGACCCAGGACGTCAGCAAAGTGCTGCGTCTGGCGCGCAACATCGAAGCGGGCATGGTGTTCGTCAACACCCAGAACGTGCGCGACCTGCGCCAGCCGTTTGGCGGCGTGAAGGCCTCCGGCACCGGCCGCGAGGGGGGCGAGTACAGCTTCGAGGTCTTCGCGGAGATGAAGAACGTCTGCATCTCCATGGGCGACCATCCGATTCCAAAGTGGGGGATCTGAAAATGGGCAAATTAGCGTTAGCGGCAAAAATCACCCACGTGCCGTCGATGTATCTCTCCGAACTGCCGGGCAAAAACCACGGCTGCCGCCAGGGCGCCATCGATGGGCATAAAGAAATTAGCAAGCGCTGCCGGGAGCTGGGCGTCGACACCATTATCGTCTTCGACACCCACTGGCTGGTGAACAGCGCGTATCACATCAACTGTGCGGACCATTTCTCAGGCGTCTACACCAGCAACGAGCTGCCGCATTTTATTCGCGACATGACCTACGACTACGACGGCAACCCGGAACTCGGCCAGCTGATTGCCGACGAAGCGGTGAAGCTTGGCGTTCGCGCCAAGGCGCACAACATCCCGAGCCTCAAGCTGGAGTACGGCACGCTGGTGCCGATGCGCTACATGAACGCGGATAAGCACTTCAAAGTGGTCTCCATCTCGGCGTTCTGCACGGTTCACGACTTCGCCGACAGCCGCAGGCTGGGCGAGGCCATCATCAGCGCCATCGAAAAATACGACGGCACCGTGGCGGTGCTCGCCAGCGGCTCGCTGTCGCACCGCTTTATCGACGACCAGCGCGCGGAGGAAGGGATGAACAGCTACACCCGCGAGTTTGATCGCCAGATGGACGAGCGCGTGGTGAAGCTGTGGCGCGAGGGGCAGTTCAAGGAGTTTTGCAGCATGCTGCCGGAGTACGCCGACTACTGCTACGGCGAGGGCAACATGCACGACACGGTGATGCTGCTGGGGATGCTCGGCTGGGACAAATACGACGGTAAGGTGGAGTTTCTCACCGAGCTGTTCGCCAGCTCCGGCACCGGCCAGGTCAACGCCGTTTTCCCGCTGCCCGCCTAAGGAGTCGTTATGCCGCACTTTATTGCTGAATGTACCAACAACATCCGCGAGCAGGCCGACCTGCCGGGTCTGTTCGCCAAAGTGAACGAGGCGCTCGCCGCCACGGGGATCTTCCCGCTCGGCGGTATCCGCAGCCGCGCCCACTGGCTGGATACCTGGCAGATGGCCGACGGTAAGCACGATTACGCCTTTGTGCATATGACGCTGAAGATCGGCGCGGGGCGCAGCCTGGAAAGCCGGGAAGAGGTCGGTGAAATGCTGTTTGCGCTGATCAAAACGCACTTCGCAGAGCTAATGGCGGGCCGATATCTGGCGCTCTCGTTCGAGCTGGACGAGCTGCACCCGACGCTTAATTACAAGCAAAACAACGTGCACGCGTTGTTTAAATAACACCGCACGGTCTGTCCCCTCTCCCACAGGGAGAGGGAGAAAACAAATAAAAACAGGATATCGCCATGCTCGACAAACACACCCATACCCTGATCGCCCACCGTCTGCATCAGGCGGAACAATCCCGGGAGCAGATCCGCGCGATCTCGCTGGAGTACCCGGAGATCACCATTGAAGACGCCTACGCCGTCCAGCGCGAATGGGTGAGCCTGAAAATTGCCGAAGGCCGCGTGCTGAAAGGCCACAAGATCGGCCTTACCTCCAAAGCGATGCAGGCCAGCTCGCAGATCAGCGAGCCGGACTACGGCGCGCTGCTGGACGATATGTTCTTCCACGACGGCAGCGACATCCCCGTGGATCGCTTTATCGTCCCGCGCATCGAAGTGGAGCTGGCCTTCGTGCTGGCAAAACCGCTGCGCGGCCCGAACTGCACGATCTTCGACGTCTACAACGCCACGGATTACATCATCCCCGCCCTGGAGCTGATCGACGCCCGCTGCCATAACGTTGACCCGGAAACCCAGCGCCCGCGCAAGGTGTTCGACACCATCTCCGATAACGCCGCCAACGCGGGCGTGATCCTCGGCGGCCGCCCGATTAAACCCGACGAGCTGGATCTGCGCTGGATCTCCGCCCTGCTTTACCGCAACGGCGTGATCGAAGAGACCGGGGTCGCCGCAGGCGTGCTTAACCACCCGGCGAACGGCGTGGCGTGGCTGGCGAACAAACTCGCGCCATACGACGTGCAGCTTGAGCCAGGACAAATCATCCTCGGCGGCTCGTTTACCCGCCCGGTTGCCGCCAGCAGAGGCGACACCTTCCACGTCGACTACGGCAACATGGGCTCGATTAGCTGCCGCTTTGTGTAGGAGTGCACCATGGAAAACGCATTTAAGACCGCGCTGAAAGCCGGAAAGCCGCAAATCGGCCTGTGGCTGGGGCTGACCAGCAGCTACAGCGCTGAGCTACTGGCCGGGGCCGGTTTTGACTGGCTGCTGATCGACGGAGAGCACGCGCCGAACAGCGTGCAAACCATCCTGACTCAGCTACAGGCCATCGCCCCTTATCCCAGCCAGCCGGTGGTGCGCCCGTCGTGGAACGATCCGGTGCAGATCAAGCAGCTGCTGGACGTGGGGGCGCAAACCCTGCTGGTGCCGATGGTGCAAAACGCCGACGAAGCCCGTCTGGCTGTCAGCGCCACCCGCTATCCGCCTGCCGGCATTCGCGGCGTCGGCAGCGCGCTGGCGCGGGCGTCGCGCTGGAACCGCATCCCGGAGTATCTGCATCAGGCTAACGACGCCATGTGCGTGCTGGTGCAAATCGAAACTCGCGAGGCGCTGAAAAACCTGCCGCAGATCCTGGACGTGGAAGGGGTGGACGGCGTGTTTATCGGCCCTGCGGATCTGAGCGCCGACATGGGCTTCGCCGGTAATCCGCAGCACCCGGAGGTGCAGGCCGCCATAGAGCAGGCGATCGCGCAGATCCTCAGCGCGGGCAAAGCGCCCGGCATCCTGATGGCGAACGAGCAACTGGCAAAACGTTATCTTGAACTCGGCGCGCTGTTTGTCGCGGTCGGCGTGGATACCACCCTGCTCGCCCGCAGCGCCGAAGCGCTGGCGGCCCGCTTTACCGACGTCACCACAGCAGTTGATAACAATAAATCCGTCTACTAAACGTACGATGTGGAGCGCAACATGACGACCTCAACCCTGCATAATAAAGCTGTTGAACATCGCGTTATTAATAAGCTGTTCCGTCGTTTGATCGTGTTTCTTTTTATCCTGTTTGTTTTCTCGTTTCTGGATCGCATCAACATCGGCTTTGCCGGGCTGACGATGGGCAAAGATCTGGGCCTCACGTCGACCATGTTTGGCCTGGCCGCGACCCTGTTTTATGTGACCTACGTGCTGTGCGGGATCCCCAGCAACATCATGCTGGCGAAGATCGGCGCCCGCCGCTGGATCGCCGGGATCATGGTGGTGTGGGGCATCGCCTCTACCTGCACCATGTTCGCCACCAGCCCCGAAACGCTCTACGTCCTGCGCATGCTGGTGGGTATTGCCGAAGCCGGTTTCCTGCCGGGCATTCTGGTCTATCTCACCTGGTGGTTCCCGGCCTATCACCGCGCCCGCGCCAACGCGCTGTTTATGATCGCCATGCCGGTGACCATGATGCTCGGTTCGATCCTCTCCGGGTACATTCTGGCGATGGACGGACTGTGGAACCTTAAGGGCTGGCAGTGGCTGTTCCTGCTGGAGGGGCTACCGTCGGTGGTGCTCGGCGTGGTGACCTGGTTCTACCTTAACGACACCCCGGATCAGGCCACCTGGCTGGATGATGACGAAAAGCAGGCACTCAAAACGATGATCGCCCGCGAGCAGGAGCTGGCCATTGCGCATGCCGCCACGCCGCGATCGACGCTGCGCGAGGTGCTGACGCCCGCCGTGCTGCTCTACACGCTGGCCTACTTCTGCCTGACGAATACGCTGAGCGCGATCAACATCTGGACGCCGCAGATCCTGCAAAGCTTCAACACCGGCAGCAGCAATATCGTGATTGGCCTGCTGGCGGCGATCCCGCAGTTTTGCACCATCCTCGGGATGATCTGGTGGAGCCGCCGCTCCGACAGGCTGAAAGAGCGAAAAAAGCACACTATCCTGCCGTATCTTTTTGCAGCGGCGGGATGGATGCTGGCCTCGGCGACCGATCACAGTCTGATCCAGCTGCTTGGCATCATCATGGCCTCAACCGGATCGTTTACCGCCATGGCGATATTCTGGACCACGCCGGATCAGGTTATTAGCCTGCAATCCCGCGCGGTGGCGCTGGCGGTGATCAACGCCATCGGCAACGTCGGGTCTGCCGTCAGCCCATTGCTGATAGGTATTTTGCGCGACGCGACCGGCAGCTTCAGCTCGGGACTGTGGTTCGTGGCAGGTCTGCTGGTGGTGGGCGCGCTGGTGCTGACGCGCATTCCGATGACGCGCCGGGAAAGCCTTGAGCGTGAGCCGGACATCGCGGCGCAAAAGATCCACTGAGGAGCCGCTATGTGTCAGAGCCCCATCACCAACATCGATATCAGCAAGGAGTACGACGAAAGTCTGGGCACCGACGATGTGCACTACCAGTCGTTCGCCCGCATGGCGGCCTTTTTTGGCCGCGACATGCAGGCGCACCGCCACGACCAGTATTTTCAGATGCATTTTCTCGACACCGGGCAGATTGAGCTCCAGCTCGACGACCACCGTTACTCGGTGCAGGCGCCGCTGTTTGTGCTGACGCCGCCGTCGGTGCCGCATGCGTTTATCACCGAATCCGACAGCGACGGCCACGTGCTGACGGTGCGCGAGGATCTCATCTGGCCGCTGTTAGAAGTGCTCTACCCCGGTACGCGGGAAGCGTTCGGCCTGCCGGGGATCTGCCTGTCGCTTGCCGACAGGCCTGACGAGCTGGCGGCGCTGAAGCACTACTGGCAGCTGATTGCCCGGGAATCCACGGAACAGCTGCCCGGTCGCGAGCATACGCTGGTCCTGCTGGCGCAGGCCGTTTTTACCCTGCTGCTGCGCAACGCGAAGCTCGACGACCACGCGTCAGGCGGCATGCGCGGTGAGCTGAAGCTGTTTCAGCGCTTTAACCAGCTGACAGATGCTCATTACCACGAGCACTGGACGGTGCCGGAATACGCCAGCGAACTGCATCTCACCGAATCCCGCCTGACCGATATCTGTCGCCGCTTCGCCAACCGCTCGCCGAAACGGCTGATCTTCGACCGCCAGCTGCGGGAAGCCAGACGCCTGCTGCTGTTTTCCGACAGCACAGTGAGCGAAATTGCCTGGCAGCTGGGTTTTAAAGATCCGGCCTATTTCGCCCGTTTTTTTAACCGACTGACGGGGTGCTCACCCAGCGCGTACCGGGCGCAGAAAGTACCGGTGTCGCCTGTTCCCCTCATCCCTGCCCTCTCCCAGATGGAGAGAGAGTAACCGTCCCCTCTCCCTCTGGGAGAGGGTTAGGGTGAGGGAAATCACACTCTGTGATCTCTCGCGAAAAGTACCTGCCGTTGTCCCAATCGTCCCTTCACGTTCCGCCCCTCTCACGCTTCAATTAAACAACAAAAACAAAACATAAATTTAACAACCATCTTCCGATACGAGGTCCCTATGAAGCCTGAAGATTTCCGCGCTGATGCCAAACGTCCGTTAACCGGTGAAGAGTATTTAAAAAGCCTGCAAGATGGCCGTGAGATTTATATCTACGGCGAGCGCGTTAAGGACGTCACTACCCACCCGGCATTTCGCAATGCGGCGGCGTCCATCGCCCAGATGTACGATGCCCTGCACAAGCCAGACATGCAGGATACCCTCTGCTGGGGCACGGACACCGGCAGCGGCGGCTACACCCATAAATTCTTCCGCGTGGCAAAAAGCGCCGACGATCTGCGCCAGCAGCGTGACGCCATCGCCGAGTGGTCGCGCCTGAGCTACGGCTGGATGGGGCGTACGCCGGACTACAAAGCCGCGTTCGGCTGCGCGCTGGGGGCGAACCCTGCCTTCTACGGTCAGTTCGAGCAGAACGCCCGCAACTGGTACACACGTATTCAGGAAACCGGCCTGTACTTTAACCACGCCATCGTCAACCCGCCGATCGACCGCCATAAACCGGCAGACGAGGTGAAAGACGTTTACATCAAGCTGGAGAAAGAGACCGACGCCGGGATCATCGTCAGCGGCGCGAAAGTGGTGGCCACCAACTCCGCCCTGACCCATTACAACATGATCGGCTTCGGCTCTGCGCAGGTGATGGGCGAAAACCCGGACTTCGCGCTGATGTTCGTCGCGCCGATGGATGCCGAAGGGGTGAAGCTGATCTCCCGCGCCTCTTACGAGATGGTGGCAGGGGCGACCGGTTCCCCGTACGACTACCCGCTCTCCAGCCGTTTTGACGAGAACGACGCCATTCTGGTGATGGATCATGTGCTGATCCCGTGGGAAAACGTGCTGATCTACCGCGATTTCGACCGCTGCCGTCGCTGGACGATGGAAGGTGGCTTCGCCCGCATGTACCCGCTTCAGGCCTGCGTGCGTCTGGCTGTGAAGCTCGACTTCATCACCGCTCTGCTGAAGAAGTCGCTGGAGTGTACCGGCACCCTCGAGTTCCGCGGCGTGCAGGCGGATCTCGGCGAAGTGGTGGCGTGGCGCAACATGTTCTGGGCGCTAAGCGACTCCATGTGCTCCGAAGCCACGCCGTGGGTAAACGGCGCGTATCTGCCTGACCACGCGGCGTTACAGACCTACCGCGTGATGGCGCCAATGGCCTATGCGAAGATCAAGAACATCATCGAACGTAACGTGACCTCCGGGCTGATCTACCTGCCGTCCAGCGCGCGGGACCTGAACAATCCGCAGATCGACCAGTATCTGGCGAAGTACGTGCGCGGCTCCAACGGGATGGATCATGTCGAACGCATCAAGATTCTGAAACTGATGTGGGATGCCATCGGCAGCGAGTTTGGCGGACGTCACGAGCTGTACGAAATCAACTACTCCGGTAGCCAGGATGAGATCCGCCTGCAATGCCTGCGTCAGGCGCAAAGCTCCGGCAACATGGACAAGATGATGGCGATGGTTGACCGCTGCATGTCCGAGTACGACCAGCACGGCTGGACCGTACCGCACCTGCACAACAACACTGATATCAACATGCTGGATAAGCTGCTGAAATAACGCAGCGGGAGGTTTCAATGCAATCTGAAGAACGCCTGCGTTTTCGCGACGCGATGGCCAGCCTGTCGGCGGCGGTGAATGTGGTCACCACCGAGGGCGATGCGGGTCGCTGCGGCATTACCGCCACCGCCGTCTGTTCGGTCACGGACACCCCGCCTTCGGTCATGGTCTGCATCAACGCCAACAGCGCCATGAACCCGGTCTTCCAGGGCAACGGCAAACTGTGTGTCAACGTGCTGAACCACGAGCAGGAGATCATGGCCCGCCACTTTGCCGGGATGACCGGCATGGCAATGGAGGAGCGCTTTGCTCTCTCCTGCTGGCAGAAAGGACCGCTGGCGCAGCCGGTGCTGAAAGGCGCTCTGGCAAGCCTGGAAGGCGAGATAACCCAGGTGCAAACCATCGGTACCCATCTGGTCTACCTTGTGGAGATTAAGAACATCATCCTCAGCAGCGAGGGGCACGGCCTGATCTACTTCAAACGCCGTTTCCACCCGGTGATGATGGAGATGGAAGCCGCGATTTGATCCCGTTGCACAAAAAACGCTAAGGTTTCCGCAAAGGTGCGCCGTTAACTATCCATAAGATAAATTTTCCGGGGCGGCTGGCGACGTCGTCAGGCGCCCCCTTAACGCTGGAAAGTCTTATGGCCCCTTCACCCCGAAGCCGCTCGGCTGAACGTCTGGTTGACATCATTATTGCCCTGCACCGCAACGGAAGCGTTAATCGCCGCGATCTGATGCAAAAATTTGGCATTACCGAACGCACGGTGTACCGCGATTTGCAGGCGCTTTCCCCTATTATTGAACACGACGGCAAAGGTCGCTATCAGCTGCTGCCTGCGTATCAGACCTGCCGCTGCGTGCACTGCCCTGAAGCGAACGACGAAACCCCGCAGGGGTAGATTATTCTCAGTGATCTCAATCACATATTTTCTTCCACCGTGGGTGAGCCTTAACCACTCACCCTCGCTTTTGACCGCTCACGCATCGCTTTCAACCACTCACCTATTTACCGTGCTTTATACGCGCGAGGATCTGGCACGATCGCTCCAGCATTAATCAATACCTCCTCACAACGAACCCTGACCCTTTTTTCTTTACATAAAAAACCAGGTCTTACTATGGATACTAAAAAACTACTTAAGCACGTGCCCTGGGCCATCCTCGGGATCATCGGTGCTTTCTGTCTGGCGGTTGTCGCATTACGCCGGGGCGAGCACGTCAGCGCCCTGTGGATCGTGGTCGCGTCAGTTTCCGTCTATCTTGTGGCTTATCGCTACTACAGCTTGTACATCGCGCAGAAGGTCATGAAGCTCGACCCGACGCGCGCCACCCCGGCGGTCATTAACAATGACGGCCTGAACTACGTGCCAACCAACCGTTACGTGCTGTTTGGTCACCACTTCGCCGCCATTGCAGGCGCGGGTCCGCTGGTCGGTCCGGTGCTGGCTGCGCAGATGGGCTACCTGCCGGGTACGCTCTGGCTGCTGGCGGGCGTGGTGCTGGCGGGGGCGGTGCAGGACTTTATAGTGCTGTTTATCTCCTCGCGCCGTAACGGTTCGTCGCTGGGTGAGATGATCAAAGAGGAGATGGGCCGCGTGCCGGGCACCATCGCCCTCTTCGGCTGCTTCCTGATCATGATCATCATCCTGGCGGTGCTGGCCCTGATCGTGGTGAAAGCGCTGGCCGAAAGTCCGTGGGGCGTCTTCACCGTCTGCTCTACCGTACCGATTGCGCTGTTCATGGGCATCTACATGCGCTTCCTGCGCCCTGGCCGCGTTGGCGAGGTGTCGGTCATCGGTATCGTGCTGCTGGTCGCCTCCATCTACTTCGGCGGCGTGATTGCGCACGACCCGTACTGGGGCCCGGCGCTGACCTTTAAAGACACCACCATCACCTTCGCGCTGATCGGTTACGCGTTCATCTCAGCGCTGTTGCCGGTGTGGCTGATTCTGGCTCCGCGCGACTACCTGGCGACCTTCCTGAAAATCGGCGTGATCGTCGGGCTGGCAATCGGGATTGTGATCATCAATCCTGAGCTGAAAATGCCAGCGGTGACGCAGTACATTGACGGTACCGGTCCGCTGTGGAAAGGCGCTCTGTTCCCGTTCCTGTTTATCACCATCGCCTGCGGTGCCGTGTCTGGCTTCCACGCGCTGATCGCCTCGGGCACCACGCCGAAGCTGATGGCCAACGAAACCGACGCGCGCTTCATCGGTTACGGCGCGATGCTGATGGAGTCCTTCGTGGCGATCATGGCGCTGGTTGCAGCGTCGATTATCGAGCCAGGTCTGTACTTTGCGATGAACACCCCACCAGCGGGTCTCGGCATCACCATGCCAAACCTGCATGAGATGGGCGGCGAAAATACCGCGCTGATCCTGGCGCAGCTGAAAGACGCCAGCGCACACGCGGCGGCGACCGTCAGCTCCTGGGGCTTCGTAATTTCGCCTGAGCAGATCATGCAGACCGCGAAAGACATCGGCGAACCGTCCGTGCTGAACCGCGCAGGTGGCGCGCCAACGCTGGCGGTGGGTATCGCACACGTGTTCCACAAAGTGCTGCCGTGGGCGGACATGGGCTTCTGGTACCACTTCGGTATTCTGTTTGAAGCGCTATTCATCCTCACCGCGCTGGATGCCGGTACGCGTGCAGGCCGCTTCATGTTGCAGGATCTGCTGGGTAACTTCGTGCCATTCCTGAAGAAAACCGACTCTCTGGTGGCCGGTGTTCTGGGTACCGCGGGCTGCGTAGGCCTGTGGGGTTATCTGCTGTATCAGGGCGTTGTTGACCCGCTGGGCGGCGTTAAGAGCCTGTGGCCGCTGTTCGGCATCTCTAACCAGATGCTGGCGGCTGTGGCCCTGGTGCTGGGTACCGTTGTCCTGGTGAAGATGAAACGCACCAAATACATCTGGGTCACCGTGGTGCCTGCGCTGTGGCTGCTGCTCTGCACTACCTGGGCGCTGGGTCTGAAACTGTTCAGCACCAACCCGCAGCTGGAAGGCTTCTTCTTCATGGCTAACCAGTACAAAGAGAAGATTGCCGCAGGCGGCGCGGATCTGACCGCGCAGCAGATTGCCAACATGAACCATATTGTGGTGAACAACTACACCAACGCGGGTCTGAGCATTCTGTTCCTGGTGGTGGTGTACAGCATTATCTTCTACGGCATCAAAACCTGGATGAAAGTGCGTAACGTTGAGGGCCGTACGGATAAAGAAACCCCGTACGTGCCGGTGCCGGAAGGCGGCGTGAAGACCTCCTCACACCATTAATTAAGCATGTTACTGTAGGCCCGGATCGCTGCGCGCCTCCGGGCTTCTTCTATCTGGAACCCTCAATGTTTGGTAACTTAGGCGAAGCAAAAAAATACCTCGGTCAGGCGGCGAAAATGCTGATTGGCATTCCGGACTATGACAACTACGTTGAGCATATGAAGACCAACCATCCGGATAAGCCGTACATGACTTACACTGAATTCTTCCGCGAGCGTCAGGAAGCGCGCTACGGCGGAAGTGGAGAAGGCGGCGTCCGCTGCTGCTAAAGGAGAAACCATGACCCCGATTGCCGTTACCCTGCTGACCGGTTTTCTCGGCGCCGGTAAAACCACCCTGCTGCGCCACATTCTGAACGAGCAGCACGGCTTCAAAATCGCCGTCATCGAAAACGAATTTGGCGAAGTCTCCGTTGACGATCAGCTGATTGGCGACCGCGCCACCCAGATCAAAACCCTGACCAACGGCTGCATCTGCTGCACCCGCTCTAACGAATTAGAAGACGCCCTGCTGGACCTGCTCGACAGCCGCGATCGCGGTGACATCGTCTTCGACCGTCTGGTGATCGAGTGCACCGGCATGGCCGACCCCGGCCCGATTATTCAGACCTTTTTCTCCCACGAGATCATCTGCCAGCGCTACCTGCTGGACGGTGTCATCGCTCTGGTGGATGCGGTACACGCCGACGAGCAGATGAACCAGTTCACCATCGCCCAGTCTCAGGTGGGCTACGCCGACCGCATCCTGCTGACCAAAACCGACGTGGCAGGTGAAAGCGAAAAACTGCGCGAGCGCCTGACGCGCATCAACTCGCGTGCGCCCATTTATACGGTGACGCACGGCGATATCGATCTCGCTCAGCTGTTCAACACCAACGGCTTTATGCTGGAAGAGAACGTTACCGCGAAACCGCGCTTTCACTTTATGTCCGACAAGCAAAACGACGTGGCGTCGATTGTGGTGGAGCTGGACTACCCGGTAGACATCAGCGAGGTCTCCCGCGTGATGGAAAACCTGCTGCTGTCGTTTGCCGACAAGCTGCTGCGCTATAAAGGGATGCTGTGGATCGACGGCGAGCCGAACCGCCTGCTGTTCCAGGGGGTGCAGCGCCTGTACAGCGCCGACTGGGATCGCCCGTGGGGCGATGAAACGCCGCACAGCGTGATGGTGTTTATTGGCATCCAGCTGCCGGAAGAAGAAATTCGGGCAGCGTTTGCGGGGCTGAAAAAGTAAATCGCACCGATCATCCCCTCTCCCCCGCGGGGAGAGGGTTAGGGTGAGGGGGAAACTTATTTCAACGCCTCCGGCAGCGTCACAATCCACAGCTCGCTGTCGGACTCCGGCTTCTTCAGCGGCTTCACGCTGAGCGTGGTTTCCACCGGTTTATCATCCAGCGTCAGCTTGCCTTCCGCGTTCACCCGATAATCCTTGAGCTTCTTGCCCTCGACCGGGTTTTGCATCGCTACCTTCACGCCAAAATCGTTATCGTTCGCTACCGCCAGCGTTTTGCTGTCAATCAGCGCCAGCCCTTCGGCCTTTTCCTGCTGCCAGCCCAGCGCACGCAGATCGACCACCTGCGTTTTTTCAGCAAGTGTAATGCCGCGCTGCGCCAGCGTTTTCTCATCGTCAAACTCCGGGTATTCGCCCGGCTTGTCGAAGGCGGCCAGATCGCTCGCCTTGCTCAGATCCACCCTGTAGATGAGGTTACGCATTGCGTCATTTTTATCCTCACCCTGTTCAATCAGCAGGATGGTGTGGTTATCCAGCGCCACTATGTCGCCGATTTTGGCGTCGCTGTTTTTGCTGTAGGCCGCGCTGTCGACAGGGTAGCCGTACATCGCGGTTTTCCCGGTCGCCGGATCGAAGCTCACCAGACGGGTAAACAGCGCCTGTTTTTTGTTCTTCCCGTCGATATCCAGTGTGCTTTGCACGGCGGCAATAATCCGTCCGTCCGGCATGCGGGTCAGGCCTTCAAAGCCCCGGTTTGCCTGACGCCATTTGATAACGTTTGGCAGACCGCCCGCGATGGATTTCTCCCCTTGCGTCGCCTGCGGACCGTGGATCGCGAGGATTTTCCCTTTACTGTCGACGTTAATCAGGAACGGGCCATACTCATCGCACAGCCAGTAGCCGCCCTTCCCGTCCGACGTGATGCCTTCCGTATCCAGCCCGCGGTTATCGCCTTTCAGTACTTTTAAGGTGTCGCTTAGCGCGACTTCATTGGTGGAACCAATCACACCGCTTTGCAGTGGCAGGCCGTTGATCTCGCCTTTATCGTCATGCAGCGGTCGCGCGTCCACGGCCTCCGCTTTACCGTTTTGCACGCGGATCGTCATCAGCAGCGGAGCGAAATCCGGGGTAACAAATATTTTGGCATCGTTTTTCCCCATTTTTGGCGAATCCGCGTTAGGACCGCGATCGGTCACGGTCGCAAACGTCAGCGCATCGCCCTGCTTGCCCGTAAACAGCAGACCAGAACCCATCCCCACCGGGAGCCCGTTCGGGAACGCATCGGCAAACGCGCCGCTGTATTTCACATGGGAGCCGTCAGGGAAGCTGACGATATAGCGCTCAGCGGTAGGCTGCGCAGCCAGGCCAGAGAAAGAGAGCGCACAACCGATAAGCACAGGAATAATTTTTCTTTTCATATTGTTAGCATCCAGTAAGCGAAGCCAACAACGTAATGAAGAAACGTGTCAGAAAAATGACATGAAAAGACAGCGGATCGGCAAATAAATACGTATAGCAATCACCAGAAATGTAAACCTCTGTCTTGATCTGTGACAGCCGAAATACTTTTGGAAATTATTAGAAACTTAATTAATTCACCTCAAACGGCTTTCTTCGCCTCGTTCATTAAACGTTTAGCCAAAAATATAAACTTTCCCTAAACACGAATGGATTGAGGATTGACGATCTGCCATAAAAACATCTCATCAACATTTAAGATTAAAAAACCCAACAAAAACAGGATAAAACTGCGATACCCATCACATTTGCAGTCATAAACATCCCTTGTTAAGGTGCCCTCAGATTAATTTGATGACGAGGAAACACGCATGAAAAAGCTTAACGTTCTCATCCTTTCTGCTCTCACCGCCGTATCGGGCTCCGCACTGGCAATGGGCGGCAGCATTGAGCAGGGTAAAAACTTTACCAACCTGAATGTGGAAATGGGCAAATCAACCTCCGGTCTGTACACCGAAGGTAATTGGCTGAAAAACACCGACGACGGCACCACGACCGGTGGCGTGGGCGCAGGCTACAATTTCGAAGTCGGCCCGGTAATGCTGAACGCAGGCGCTAAGGCCCTCTACGTTGGCCCGAAGAAAGGCGATAACGGCGTGGCGTTCCCGGTCGGCGGCGGTGTGAACGTTGCCCTGACCGACAGCATCAGGGTATTCGGTGAAGGCTACGTTGCGCCAGACGGACTGAACAACAGCGTGAAGAACTACGTTGAAGCTAACGGCGGCGTAAGCTGGACCCCGGTCAAACCGGTTACGCTGAAAGTGGGCTACCGTCACGTGAGCGTTGATGGCAAAGACGGTCGCCCAAACCACACGCTGGTAGACGGCGCTTACTTCGGCGGCGGCGTGAGCTTCTAAGCCACCTGATAGATAAAAAAACCTGCCCTTCGGCAGGTTTTTTATTACTACGTCACTTACGCACCACCACCAGCTTCTGGTTCACAAACTCTTTGATCCCCAGATCCGACAGCTCGCGTCCGTAACCCGAACGTTTTACGCCGCCGAACGGCAGTTCTGCCGCCGTATCGGTGAGCCAGTTGATGTACACCATCCCGGTCTCAATGCGCGACGCCATTTTCTTCGCGCGCTCGATGTTCTGGCTGAACACCGCTCCGCCCAGACCGTAGTGGGAGTCGTTCGCCAGGGCAACCGCCTCGTCGTCGTTTTTCACCACATAAATCTGCGCTACCGGACCAAAGAACTCTTCGAAATACGCCGGGTTATCGCGCGAGATATTGGTCAGGATGGTCGGCTCAAAGAAGCTCCCGTCACGCTGCACCGGCTTGCCGCCATGGTGCAGCTTCGCGCCGTTTTTCACCGCCTCGTTAACCTGTTTAGTTAGCGTCTCCAGCGCGTCTTTGGATGACAAAGGCCCCAGCGTGGTACTTTCGTCCAGCGGATCGCCAATCTTCACCTGCTTAAACGCCTCGGTGAATTTGCTCAGGAAGGCGTCTGCAATCTTTTCATGCAGGATAAAGCGCTTCGCCGCGGTACAGACCTGCCCGGCGTTATTAAGCCGCGCGTTAACGCCGATCTTCACGGCTTTCTCCAGCTCCGCATCGTCCAGCACCACGAAGACGTCGTTCCCGCCCAGTTCAAGGGTCGATTTTTTGATGTGTTTCGCAGCCTGTGCCGCAACCACGCTACCCGCTTTTTCTGAACCGGTCAGCGCCGCCCCCTGTACGCGATCGTCGGCGATGATGTTCGCCACCTGTTCGGACGAGATAAACAGGTTGGTCCACGCCCCTTCCGGCGCGCCCGCTTCACGTACCAGCTGTGCAAAGGTTTCTGCACAGTGCGGCACGATGCTGGCATGCTTGGCGATCACCGGGTTGCCCGCTGCCAGGTTTGGCGCCAGAACGCGCATCAGCTGATAGTATGGGAAGTTCCATGGTTCGACGGCCATCAGCACGCCGATGGGGTGATGTTCAACCCATGCTTCCCCGAGTTCAGAGTCATACTTCACCGGGGCCAGGAACTGCTTCGCGTTGTCAGCATAGTAGCGGGCGATTTGCGCGCATAGCTTCACTTCACCGCGGCTTTGTTCGATGAGCTTACCCATCTCCTGACTGGCGATTTTCGCCAGATCCTCCACGCGTTCGTCGATCAGGTCCGCCAGCTTATGCAGCACCGGCAGGCGCTGGCTTATGTCGCCTTTCGCCCAGTCGGAGTGATAGAGCGCATCGGCTGCCTTCAGCGCCGCTTCAACGTCTGCGTCAGTGTGAGAGGGATATTCTTTGATGAGCTGGTTCGTGGCAGGATTTACTGTCTGGTAAGCCATATCGAATCTCCTTGTTTTACCGCTTAGGGTATTAAGGGTAGTCAATCTGTCTGACTATGAAGGTAAAGTTGGGTATATACGGAGGGTTCTTATACGTTTTCCCCCTTTCGTTTACCGACAGGGGGAACTGTGATTTTAATTATTTCACCCAATGAGGGATATTTTCTGTCGATACATTTTTTACAGTATATCCTTTCCCCTCTTGCGAGTTTTTAACACAAGTTATCTCATCGAACCCCCACTTTCCGTTACGATTGAAAAAGTAAGCTGTGTACTTATCGGTATTATAACCGAAATATCTCTCGTTAGGGCGTGATATTTTTTCATTCTCACATGTAAAATCACTCCGCCATTCACTGCCAGTAGAATATTTTAAAACATAATATGCTACTACATCCGGCCTGCTTGAGACAAATAATACGATTAAACTCGTTAGAATCAAAGCACCAAAAATAGTAAAAAGTCTATATCCTTTTGCATGATCAGCAGTCACGATGAATATTACGTAAGTAGTCAACTGCAATATAAAAAATATCAATACAAAAAATGAACTGAGCTTCCATGTAAACTCCAACCATGGACTGGATGATAAATCCATATTACTCAACTGAAGAAATAAACTTGCCGAGAACGCACTAGATAAAACATAACAGATTGATATAAATGAAAATAACATAACCCGTATATTTTTTACTTTCTCATGGCCATCTTTCTCGAGAACAAAGATTGTTAAAACGCTGCTAATAACAATAAAAATGGAGAACATCACCAACAGTACTTTTGCAAGAAAACCAAACTGTATATTTATTGCAAAAGGAAAAAGAAGAAACGCACCCCAGGCAAGGAGCGACGCCCATCCGGCCAACTTATTTACAACACCGCCACTTTCGAACCGAATAAAATGAATAATAATTTCCCGGGCACGCTGCCTTTTTAAATACAGCATGACTAAAAGGCCAATAAATAATGCATATGACAAATAAACCCGAACTGGATCTTTTATTTTCAACAAAACAAAACAACCTACAAAGAAAAGGAACAAATATAAATCCAAGGATTTATTTTTTATTCCATTTATAAAACGATACAGTAAATTCATTTTATATAACCCAGAAAATAGATTATTATTAGCTATGAGAAACGAATACTCCGAACCAGAAAGAGAATGCAACAAATCTTCTGATCTGTCAGTTAAAAGAGGAATTTTAATTCTTCACCAGATAGCACATTTTGCATTTTACCTCCATCACCCTCTATCCTTAACCCATGGAAAAGCATACCGAACTCAAACGCGCCAAGCTTCTCGCGCTGTCGCTGCTGCTGATTGCCGTCGCAGCGTTTATCACCACCCTGTTCCTGCCGCAAACCTTCTGGGTGCGCGGCGTAAAGGCCATTGCCGAGGCGGCGATGGTTGGCGCGCTGGCGGACTGGTTTGCCGTTGTCGCGCTGTTCCGCCGGGTGCCCATTCCCTTTATCTCGCGCCATACGGCGATTATCCCGCGCAATAAGGACCGCATCGGCGACAATCTCGGCCAGTTCGTGCAGGAAAAGTTTCTCGATACGCAATCCCTTGTCGATCTTATCCGTCGCTACGAGCCCGCACAGATGATTGGGACCTGGTTCAGCCAGCCCGATAACGCCCGGCGCGTGGGGCAGCATCTGGTGCAGGTGATGGGCGGTTTTCTGGAACTTACCGACGATGGGCGCATCCAGCGCCTGCTCAAACGCGCGGTGCATAAGGCTATCGACAAGGTCGATTTAACCGAGACCAGCGCCGTCATGCTGGAAAGCATGACCAAAAACAACCGTCACCAGGTGCTGCTGGACGCCATCATAAACCGCCTGATTACCCTGATTCAGCGGGAAAGCACGCGGGAATTTATTGCTGACCAGATCGTTCACTGGCTTAAGACCGAGCATCCGCGCAAGGCCATGGTGCTGCCCACCGAGTGGCTGGGCGATCAAAGCGCGGAGATGGTGTCGAACGCGGTGAACACGCTGCTGGACGATATCAGCCACGACCGTACGCACCAGATCCGTCAGGCGTTTGACCGCGCCACGATCAAGTTCATCGACAATCTGAAAAACGATCCGGAGATGACGGCGAAAGCCGAGAATATCAAACACTACCTCAAGAATGATGAGGCCTTTAACCGCTATCTGGGGGAAATGTGGGCTGACCTGCGCCAGTGGCTGAAAAATGACATGCAGAGCGATGATTCCCGCGTGAAGCAGCGTATCGCCAACGCCGGGCTGTGGTTTGGCGAAACGCTGACCAACGACGCCAGCCTGCGGGCGTCGCTGAATGAGCATCTGGAGCAGGCCGCGCACCGCGTGGCGCCGGATTTCGCCGCGTTCCTGACGCGCCATATCAGCGACACGGTGAAAAGCTGGGATGCCAAAGACATGTCACGCCAGATAGAACTCAATATCGGTAAAGATCTTCAGTTCATTCGCGTTAACGGTACCCTGGTGGGCGGTACGATTGGCCTGATCCTGTTTCTGCTCTCGCAGCTACCCGCCGTGCTGGGGCATTAATCCGCTTTTGGCGGCGCGATAACGTAGCGCGTCGCCTCGAAGCGATTCAGGATCAGGTGCACCAGAAAGACCATCGTCAGCGTGACCACCAGCGCGAAGGTAACGGAGGTGATGCGGTATAGATCGCTGAACACCAGGTCGCTGTCCGGGTGCATGTTCTGCCCGAACATAATACCGATGGTGGTGATACTGGCGAAGCCTACCCCGGCGCCGACCTTCTCCATTACGTGCAGACGCGCGCCAAACGCCAGACCAAGGCCAATCAGCGGCATCATCAGCAGCATATGGCTGCTGTGATCGTAGAGGATAAGCTGGACGACAAGGATATAGAGGCACCCCAGCACCACGCCAACCACGCGCCAGATGGAGCTGATAACCGAGCCGCGATAGTGCATCGGGAACAGGATCAAAATCCCCGCCATCAGCGCCGAAAGCGAATCGCTTAAGTCGCTAATCTGAAACACCACGAAAATCAGCGTCGCCACGGTGCCGGATAGCAGCGACTCGTGGCGCACGCGGGCGTCGTCTTTCTCAATCAGCGGCGGCGGCTTGCGCGGCTCCACGTCCGGCAGCAGGTAGTTCATCAGCGCGCTCAGGCACACCGCCATCACGCTCGCTTCGATGTTAGAGAATAAAAGCGTGTGCCAGTTGGTGGTGGGGTAGCTCATAAAGTTGAGCATCACGCTCTGGCAAACCACGCCCATCGAGCCGAACAGGAACAGCGGCCCCTTACTCATAAAGCGAAAACGCATCACGTACAGGGCAAACACCACCAGCGTCATGATGACCGGCCACTGCGACAGATAGCCGATAATCAACACCATTTCGACGCAGTTCAGCGAGGCGCTGAAGATAAACTGCTTCGCCACGTGGCGATTAAACACTGGTACCAGAGACAGCAGCATGATCGGGTAGACCACAAAAAACACGCCGTAGCTGGTGTTGTAGAAACTCGAAATGCTGAGCGCAATCATCCCGGCAAAGACGATACGCAGGGTCTGGCGAAAGTCGTTTGCCGTATAGACGATGTTGCCGTGCGGGGTAAATACCCGTGCCAGGGTGCTAATAGACATAGTGAAGCAGGCTCACCAGATGGATTTGCA
The DNA here is from genome assembly GCF_004136805.1 of Enterobacter cloacae complex sp. GF14B. NCBI lineage: Bacteria > Pseudomonadati > Pseudomonadota > Gammaproteobacteria > Enterobacterales > Enterobacteriaceae > Enterobacter > Enterobacter cloacae complex sp. GF14B. The sequence continues at coordinate 3,431 of NZ_QFRV01000074.1, read as the reverse complement.
TCCCGGAGAAGAATCGCGCAAACGGCCCTTCGCTGTTGTAGAGCTGCACGGTGGCGCGCGCGCCGGTCGGCAGCGGCTTCGGTAAGGCTTCGTCCAGCGCTACGTGAATGCGCATACGCTGGGCATCACGCACCCAGCGGTTGGAGGTTTCCGGTTCAGAAAGTTGACCGTTTACGGCCTCCTGTCCGGCGAGGATCCCCGCGTCGCTGCTGGTAACGTGGGCACGGAAAACGTGCCCCGGGAAGGCGTCAAACACCACGGCAGCGTCGGTCCCCTGATGGGTATGACGCAGGCTCTTCTCGCGGAAATCCGCCACGATATCGATCCGGGTGTTCACCAGCGCCAGCGCAGCCGAACCGGATGAGGCGTAAAAACCGGGGCTTAATTGCAGGTTACTGACCGTGCCGTCCGCCTCGGCGTAGACCTTCGTCCAGCCAAGATTCAGCTCCGCTTCATCCAGCGCGTTACGGTATTTTTGCAGCGTCACGTTACGGTGCTCATCCCGCTCGCCGCGCTGAATGCGCAGGTTATGAATATTCGCCTGGATCGAGCTGACGGACTGCTCGCTGCTCTGCCAGGTGGTACGGACCTTATCCAGATCCGCCTGCGATACGTTCTGCAAGGTGCTCAGTTTCTGGTAGCGGTCGAATGTCACTTTGTCGTTACGCGCGGTCAGCACGGCGGTTTTCAGGCTGGCCTGCGCTGCGGCAATCTGCGCATCCAGCTGATCGTTAGACAGACGCGCCTGTTCCAGCGCGATCTGCGCCGCCTCGACCTTATTGCGAAACGGCGTGGCGTCGAGCTCAAACAGCAGATCGCCTTTCTTAACCTGGCTATTGTTATGGACATGTACCGCCGCCACATACCCGGAGACGCGGGCAGACACCGGGGTCACCACGCGCATCACGGTGGAGTCCGGCGTCAGCGGGATCCAGATATCCGCGACGATAAAGTAAACAAACATCAGCAGGAAAGAGGCAATACTCACCCTTACCCAGCGGGCAAACTTTTGTTCAGGAGTCATTATTTTTCGGTCTTATTATCTTCTTCGCGGATTGTCCGCAAATTGCAGGCGATTTGATTGAGAGTAGCGCTGAAAATATCGATATGTTCCGGCGCGATGTTTTGCGATACGCGCGCCTGGAACGTCTCAATCACCTGAGAGAGCCTTTCAAGAATGGCTTTTCCCTCAGGCATCAGCGTCAGCAGCCGGATACGCTTGTCATACGGCGAGACGGTGCGCAGCAGGTAGCCCTGCTTTTCCAGCTGTGTCAGCGTGCGCATTAGGGGAGGCAGTTCAATGCCCTGCACTTCCGCCAGCTCGCTGACCGAGACGTTATCCCCGAGTTGATGAAGCTGCATCATCACCGTCCAGCTCGACTGGGTTAACCCGGTGTCGAGAATGGCGTCGTCGATGACTGCGCGCCACTGACGCACGATCATCGCCATCCGCATGCCCATCGGCCTGCGGCTAAACAGATCTTCTTCACTCATGGGGAGCCCTCTCGTAGTACGCCATCACGATAATAGTTATCAGGATAAGTATCAAGAAACGAGAAGTTAAAGCGCAGGAATTGCGAAACGATGTTCTCCCTCTCCCTGTGGGAGAGGGTCGGGGTGAGGGCATCAGCCCGCAGCGGCGTTTAGCGGCTAAAATGCTTCCTGACGGCACTTTTCCCCGAAGCCGTCACCACCACCTCCCGATAACCCGCCACCCGCTGGATCCAGCCTTTGCTTTCCATGTGGATAAGCAGCGCAGCGCCCGCCTCACCGCCAAGATGAAACCGCCGCTCGCTCCAGTCCAGGCAGGCGCAGCAGGCCTTCCGACGCGGATGAGCGCTTAACGGAATACCGAGCGCCAGGAACTGCTCCCGACCATACAGGGTCAATGCGGAACCGTCAGCCTCCAGCCAGCCTTCCGCCTGCATGAAATCATAGATCTGCACCGCCACCGCGCCTGCGAGATGGTCGTAGCAGGTCCGGGCTTCACGCATGGCTTTCGGCGCGCTGGTTTCCGGCGGGGTAATGCGGCTCCACGAAAGCCCCATCATCTGTTCCACCAGCGCCGCCACGTCGTGCCCGGCAAGACGATAATAACGATGCCGCCCTTGCGACAGGCAGGTAATTAGCTGCCCTTCAACCAGCCGGGCAAGATGCCCGCTGGCGGTCGACGGCGCAACGTCTGCCGCCGCACTCAGTTCAGTGGCCGTCCACGCACGCCCGTCCATTAGCGCACAAAGCATCTTCACGCGCGACGGATCGGCCATTGCAGCCGCCACCGCGGCAATCGCCTTTTCCAGCATCGCGCTGTTATCAGAGGGTAAGCTCGTCTTTAACATTCGTCGCCCAGGGTGTGGTGATCTCAGCGGCCAGCTTATCATCATCCGTCAGCAGAATAAGGTGATTCGCATGGTCACTGTACTGAGTCAGGATAGACACGCCGCGTGCCGCCAGCGCCGCCGCTATCTCGCCCAGCTCGCCAGGACGCTCCTGCTTAAGCTTTCTGAGCACCGGCTTTCGCAGCGCCTGCACGGTAAACCCGGCGTCGAGCAGCACACGGCGGGCTTTTTCCCCGTCCTCCACCAGGAAATGGGCATCGGTACCGAATACGCCGCCACCCTCAAGCCCCACGCCGTTGCGCCCCAACAGCTGTCCAAAGCGCGCCAGCTCGCCGGGCCCGTCGCGGAAAATCACGTGAACGTCATACATCCGCGTGCCCTCCGGTTTCGGAACTGTATTCCCGCACCAGCTGCGCCACGCGAATACGGTAGAAAGAGAAAATCGACGCCCGTCCTTCGGCCTGCGCCGCCTGATGAAAGACGTTCTGCTTCCAGCGGCGGACGGCCTCTTCATCCCGCCACCAGGAAAGGGAGAGGATTTTGCCGTCGGTCGTCAGGCTCTGGAACCGTTCGATATCGATAAAGCCGTCGATGTCGGCCAGCAAAGGCTTAAGCTCTGCGGCAAGTTGGAGGTAGCGCGCCTGATGGGCAGGCGCGGCTTTGGCTTCGAAAAGGACTGCGATCATGATGGTCTCTCCGCTGTGATGTTGAGGAGAGAATGCAGGATGGAAAAGCACAATGCTTCGGTAAAGAGCGAAGCTTTAGCCCAGAACCGACCTCGGCTCCATAAACGCGCGGATCCCCCACTCGCCCATCTCGCGCCCCACGCCGGAGTGCTTAAACCCGCCAAACGGCGCTTTCGGTTCATGAGCCAGGGTGTTCACCAGCACGCGACCGGAAACAATCTGCTGTGCCACGCGTCGCGCGCGGTCCACATCGCCGCCCAGCACCATCGCGCTCAGGCCGTACTCGGTATCGTTGGCAATGGCAATCGCCTCCGCCTCGTCCTGATAAGGGATTACGCACAGCACCGGGCCGAAAATCTCGTCGCGGGCAATGGTCATCCGATTGTTCACGCCGGCAAACAGCGTC
>NZ_QFRV01000073.1:0-23228 GCF_004136805.1 Enterobacter cloacae complex sp. GF14B | reverse complement strand
CCCTCCGAAGGCCACGCCCGCCCCGCAGCCGGTGCCGATAATTACGGCAAATACGGTCTGCGCGCCAGCCGCTGCGCCATCCACGGCCTCAGACACCGCCAGGCAGTTTGCGTCATTCGCCAGACGCACTTCCCGGTTCAGGCGTTGACTTAAGTCTTTATCAAACGGCTGACCGTTGAGCCAGGTGGAGTTGGCGTTTTTCACCACGCCGGTATACGGCGAAATGGAGCCAGGGATCCCCATCCCGACTGTGCCCGTCTCGCCCGTTGCCTGCTCTGCCATATCGACCAGGCGGGCAATCGTCTCTATGGTCTGGTGATAATCATCGCGCGGCGTAGGCAGACGGTGGCGAAACAGTTGCTCCCCCTGCTCGCTCAACGCAATGACTTCTGTTTTGGTGCCGCCCAAATCAATCCCAATACGCACAAGACACTCCTCATTATTTTGATTATCAACAGAGTAGAAGCCCGCTTCCCGATTAGCAATGCAAGCGATGCGACAATTCGTTATCATGCCCGCTGATTTAACGACAAGGCCGTGGAAATTATCATGCTGTGGTTCAAAAATTTGATGGTTTACCGTCTCAGCCGCGACGTTTCGCTGCGTGCAGAAGAGATGGAAAAACAGTTAGCCGCTTACTCCTTTACCCCTTGCGGTAGCCAGGATATGGCAAAAACCGGCTGGGTTCCGCCAATGGGTTCTCAAAGCGATGCGCTGACCCACGCCAGCAGCACGGGGCAAATCATCGTTTGCGCCCGCAAAGAAGAGAAGATCCTGCCGACGCCCGTGGTTAAGCAGGCACTCGAAGCGAAGATCTTCAAGCTGGAAGCTGAACAGGGCCGTAAGCTTAAAAAAACCGAAAAAGATTCGCTGAAGGATGAAGTGCTGCACTCGCTGCTGCCGCGCGCCTTTAGCCGCTTTAGCCAGACCATGATGTGGATCGACACCGTTAACGGGCTGATTATGGTGGACTGCGCCAGCGCCAAAAAAGCCGAAGATACGCTGGCGCTGCTGCGTAAGAGCCTTGGCTCATTACCGGTGGTACCGCTGGCGCTGGAAACGCCGATTGAGCTGACCCTGACCGAGTGGGTGCGCAGCGGGACTGCCGCGCAGGGCTTCCAGATCCTTGATGAAGCAGAGCTGAAAGCGTTGCTGGAAGATGGCGGCGTGATCCGCGCGAAGAAACAGGAACTGGTGAGCGACGAAATCGCCGTGCACATTGAAGCGGGCAAAGTGGTGACCAAACTGGCACTCGACTGGCAGCAGCGCATTCAGTTTGTGATGTGTGATGATGGATCCGTGAAGCGCCTGAAATTCTGCGATGAACTGCGCGATCAGAACGAAGATATCGACCGCGAAGATTATGCTCAGCGCTTTGACGCAGACTTTATCCTGATGACCGGCGAGCTGGCGGCGCTGATTCAGAACCTGGTGGAAGGTCTCGGCGGCGAAGCGCAGCGCTGACAGGCAAAACGTAGGCCGGGTAAGCGAATGCGCCACCCGGCATGCTTTTATTTCAGATAGCGGCACAGATAAGAGGTTGGCTCTGCAACCTGTAAATGGAACTCGCTGTGGCCCGGCACGTTGAAGACCTGCCCGGCACTATATACTTTCCACTCCGTTTCACCCGGCAGCAGGACGTTCAGCGCGCCGCTGACCACCGTCATCTCTTCCGCTTCTGCGGTGCCAAAGGTGTATTCCCCTTCCGCCATTACGCCGACACTGGCGCGGCCAGTGCTGCTGCTGGTAAAACCAATGGATTTCACTTTACCGGAAAAGTATTCGTTACTTTGAAGCATGAACTGGCCCTTATATTTATAGAGAAAAATCCACTATAGGGGCCATGCTCATGACCTGTCACGCAAAATCATTACACCAGTAATTCTGACGCCAGACGCGCCATCAGGACGTTAGAGAGCAGCACCGGAACATCCAGCGCCTTTTGCAATAAATCACGATGCCGCTGATGGAAGCCCAGGCAGTCGAGCATCAGGACATCCGCCCCTCTGTCGATCAATTCCTGCCCAGCCGCAATCAGCTTCGCTTCGCTGTCCCAGAACGGGTTAGCCAGCGCGTACAGCGGGGTGTGCTCCAGCGCAGCCCACTTCACCGTCTGGTTATCCAGCAGTTCCTCAACGGGAACGATGACCCCAACCTGATGACCATCAACAATAGAGGCCACCAGCGGGGGGATAATCCGCATCGGTTCGAGCAGAATGGCATTACGCGCGCTGAGTCCTTTAACGGGTGCCGTGCTCATCAGCAAAATGACGTCATAGTCCTGATTGTCGAGCACTTCGATCACGCCCTGTAGCGCGCGCTCGATTTTCTGGCGCGACACATGCGCCAGTTTACCGTCACTGAGTAACGTTGCCAGGGGATCTTCCCCCTCTCCGACCGCGTAGTCTTCCATGACCTCTTCCCGACTGAGCTTCCCTAACAGACTGAGATGCGTAATTTGTTGTTCAGAGACATGCTCGGTTAAGAGCGGTAATACTTCGCTTACAGGCACCACACCAATCGTGAGGATCGCCAACGTCGCCTTCATTTTGATCGCCTTCCGTTACTACCACAACTGCCACACAGGTGCAGGCTCACTACGCTGCACTGTTCATTTATTCAACAAAACAGCACCAAGCGTAGCAGGGGATCTCAACACCGTAGTGTAAAGATCGACTGGCCTTTCCGAATCCACCTGTAATAACTAAATATTAACTGCTGCTTAACATCAGCGATAAGTTAAAAGTGTGATTCAGGCACGGTTGTAACGAATTCGGATTCCTGTCAGGACTTCTCAGGATCCTCATAGCGCCGTTTCGCATCCAGCGCTTCCTGTTCGGTTTCATGTTCGCTGATCAGCGAATCAGGTTTAGGGTGATCGGCACGCAGCTGGTACCAGGTTACGGTTTGATCACCATTACCTTTTTCAACGGTAACGATGCGGGCTTCACGTGGATAGGGAGGTCTGGTTGGCATAGCTCATCCTTTTTTTATGTCTGAGCTATGAGTATAGACGGCTGTTAGCTGGCGCAAGCCAAACGCAGGGCGGTAATAATCTGAATCGCAACTTTTTCGGGTGACGCCGACGCATCCACAACGTGGTGTGCCGCCTCGCGGTACAGTGCATCGCGTTCGGCGAGGACCTCGCTGACCTCTTCACTCAGCGGTTTCGCGGTCAGCGCCGGGCGCTGCCCCTCTTCCGGAAACGCCTCCAGCCGCCCCACCAGCGTAGAGACCGGGGCACAGAGGTAGATCACGACACCCTTTTCGCGCATAAACTGGCGGTTATACGACGCCAGGATAATGCCCCCACCGGTCGCAATCACGGTTGACGGCGCGGTCACCGCTTCCAGCGTGGCCGTTTCACGCGCACGAAAGCTCTCCCAACCCTCATCTTCAACGATATCGGCGATAGTCTTACCCGCATTCTCCTGAAGCCAGTGGTCAGTATCGACAAACTGACTCTGGCACAAACGCGCCAGCTCCAGACCAACGGTGGTTTTCCCACAGCCGCGAGGGCCAACTAAAAAGATGGGTGGGTTCATAACCAGGTGTTCCCCTTGCTGCCGGATAACTGAAGGCTGTAAAGAAATGATTGCAGTAGATGTTGCGCTAACTTTACTGCAAAGCGGTACGGAATGACAAGCCTGTGGAAGCCACACTGTACCACAAAACCGCCCGGAGGTGGGCTACGCCGGGCGGCGCTTCACTTCCAGCAGCCATTTATCCAGCTCGGCGGCAAACTGCTGGCGATCGCGCTGCGACAGGCTGTCCGGCCCACCGGTTTGCACGCCGCTGGAACGCAGCGTATCCATAAAATCACGCATGGTGAGCTTCTCCCGGATCGTTGCCGGAGAGTAGCGCTCGCCGCGCGGGTTAAGCGCCGCGGCCCCCTTCGCCAGCACGTCGGCAGCCAGCGGGATATCCGCCGTGATCACCAGATCTCCTGCGTCACACAGGCGTACTATCTCGTTATCCGCCACGTCAAACCCGGCCGGAACGCGCAGAGATCGGATGTATCTGGAGGGCGGCACGCGGATATTCTGGTTCGCCACCAGCGTTAGCGGCATCTGCACGCGCTCGGCAGCACGAAATAAAATCTCTTTAATCACATTCGGACACGCGTCCGCATCAACCCAAATCGCCATCGTCTCTCCCCATTATGATTCTGGCGACTATTGTCGCCTGCATTTCGTTGTTAAGCTATCAATGAGAGATAACAACGCATAATAACGGAGAGACGTGATGGATAAGAAAATCGGGTTTATCGGCTGCGGAAACATGGGCAAAGCTATCCTCGGCGGACTGATTGCCAGCGGGCAGGTGCTGCCGGGGCAGATTTGGGTCTATACCCCATCCCCGGATAAAGTCGCGGCGCTGCGTGATGAGTATGGTGTCAACGCTGCCGAAAGCGCGCAGGAAGTGGCTCAGGTGGCGGATATTGTCTTTGGCGCCGTTAAGCCGAATATCATGATTAAAGTCCTGGGCGAGATCACCTCCAGCCTTAACAAAGAGACCCTGGTGGTGTCGATTGCCGCAGGCGTGACCCTAGATCAGCTCGCCCGCGCGCTGGGTCACGACCGTAAGATTGTTCGCGCCATGCCAAACACCCCGTCGCTGGTGAATGCCGGTATGACCTCCGTTACCCCGAACGCGCTGGTCACATCTGAAGACGTGGCAGATGTACTGAATATCTTCCGCTGCTTCGGCGAAGCGGAAGTGATTGCCGAACCGATGATCCACCCGGTGGTCGGCGTGAGCGGCTCTGCCCCGGCGTATGTTTTTATGTTTATCGAAGCCATGGCCGATGCCGCCGTATTGGGCGGAATGCCGCGCGCGCAGGCCTACAAATTTGCAGCGCAGGCGGTGATGGGCTCGGCCAAAATGGTGCTGGAAACGGGTAAGCATCCGGGCGAATTGAAAGATATGGTGTGCTCGCCGGGGGGCACAACCATTGAAGCCGTGCGCGTGCTGGAAGATCGTGGATTCCGCTCCGCCGTGATCGAGGCGATGGAAAAATGCATGGAAAAATCAGAGAAGCTCAGTAAGTCCTGATGCGCTACGCCGGGCGTCAGGCGGCCACTTCGGTGCGGCCCCGTCCGGCATTTTTGGCTTTATAGAGGGCCACGTCCGCCGCCTTTAGCCATTCACGATAGTGGGTGAACTGCGCCCCCCAGGGGGCAACCCCAACGCTGATACACAACCTCGCCGTTGGTGCTCCGTGCAGCGGCATGTTGACCAGCCGTTCATGGACGCGCGACATCGCTGCAATCGCGCTGTCGGCAGGCGTGCCGGACATGATCACCGCGAACTCATCCCCACCAAAGCGGCCAATATAATCGCCTGAGCGCAGAGTCAGCTGAAGCTGGCGCGTAATGGCAACAATCGCTTCATCTCCCACGTCATGCCCCCAGGTGTCGTTGATCGTCTTGAAGTGATCGATATCAATGAGCAGTATCGTCGCCTGTCGATGGCTGCGACGGCAGGCCTCAAATTCGTAACGCAGCAGCGTTTCCCAGTGACGGCGATTGAACACGCCGGTCATTCCGTCGCGGGTACTCATCAGCTCAAGCCGACGCTTATGCTCTGCCAGCCGGATCGCCGTGCGGTGGCTGAGCCATGCAAACAGCATGGGGTAGACCACCAGCACGGGGAGCGTCAGCCACAACGCCAGCGGTGCAGAGGTCAATAGCACAGGAGTACCCGTGGATTGCACGGTGAGCAGAGCAGACAGGGCAAGCAGCGCCAGTCCTGTCAGAAATAAGCGACATCCCCCCGATCCCATCATATTCATGCCGATCATCATGATCAGCGCCGCCGTTGGTAGCGCATTGAACCCTGTTAGCCCCATCCAGACGCCAGCAAGAATGGCATCGATTTTCAGATTAACAATTTCACTGCTGTGGGGTTCAGCCGAACGAAAAGCCAGCTGCCAGGCCAGATGGGGCCAGACAAAGACCCAGCCCACCAGCAATAACCACCAGACGCCGGAAAGAAACTGGCTCACCAGAACGCTGGCAAGCGGAACAAATAGCGCCGCCAGACCAACGATGCGTGCCAGCCGTATTCGCCGGGCAAATCGCAGACCGGAACGGTATGAATCATCCTGAGAAAGCTGCTGGTGCCACGCTTCCCGAATGTTCTCGTGACTGTCATAAAACTCATCATTCATCATCTTTGGGAATATTCTGAAACATTTTCCCAAATTATAGAGAGGGGGATAGCGGGGAAAGTATGAAATTTTGGGTGAGCCACAGCCGTGACTCACCCGTTAGCACTACGCCTGTTTTTTCAGGCACGCGCTCATGAACTTGCTGCGATCGTCGCCTTTCAGCATCTGCTGTGTCGCCTGGGCATTGCACTCGCGCATTTTTTGCTGCTGCGGGGTCAGGCTTTTTTCACCGGGTTTTGTCGCACCATTTTTTAGGCAGTCGCTCATGTACGTTTTACGGGCATCCCCTTTCAGGCTTTGCGATGTCGCCTGTTGGTTACAGGTCGTCATGCGTTGCTGCTGGGGCGTCAACGTTTTCTCTTCCGCATGTGCTGATGCCATCAGACACAGGCCAGAGAGCAGGGTAATCAGTATTGTTGTTTTCATTGCACCATCCTTTATGTGAAGTTCCACGTTAAGTCTGGTTCGTTACGGAAAAAAAACCACCCTGCGCACCTGATTTTCGCCGGGCTCCGCGGTTATTTCAGCCCTGTAGCGGCACAATGATCATTATCCGGTTTCGCCGGCAGGGAGGCGGTAATTAATAGCAGAAATTATGCGGTGAAAACTGTGCTCTGTCTCAATTTAATTTACCCTGAAAAATGTGTAAAAATAAAAACAGAGCGACGCCAGGCATCCTGCATGACAATTCTGTGACATGTCATTTCACCTCTGGCCGGTTAACTGCGAGGATGCCTCAAAAGCTTTTTTACGTATTGCTGAAGCAGCTCCGCATCCTCTGCGGGAACCTGTGAATCAGGGCGAGCTTTTTCCAGCGCGCCTTCAACGTTGTCGATCAACGCCTCCTGCTCTGGTTTTGCCATCTGTCGCAGCAGCGCCGTCACAACGATTTCCAGCGCCTCGACCTGGGCAACCAGCTCTTTCGACTCTTCTTCCTTTTGGGCAAGCTTAACCAACAACTCAGCAATGAGATTTTTCATGGTGCTATTTCCTTATGTGATTTCCCCTGAAATTAACACCCTCACTGAATAATGAAAAGCATGGATTGGCTTTATCTTATGCAAAAGTGACATCGCTGCCAAAAAAGATATTTCGGGGAGAAAGCGAAACGTTTTTCTAAAAGAAAGACGCCGCATTTCGTTATATAAAAATGCGGCGTTCATAAGAATAAATAATATATTATCGTGTTTACCGGGCCGACTTTGCCTCAGCGATTCGCCTGCGACGGCGCAAGGCAAAGGCCAGTTGAATAATATTCAGCAGTACCACCACCGCCGTCGCGGCAAATACCCAACGGAAACCCGCCATCGCCGAGACCGAGGCGCCAATAAGCGGACCCGCTACGTTGCCTAAATACATGAACGACTGGTTGTAGCCAAAAATGCGGCCGGTTACCTGGTCGCTGGAATATTTCACCAGCAGCGTCTGAACAGCGGGCAGCATGGCGCCATCCGCGAAGCCAAGCAGGAAGCGCAGGATGCCCAACTGAAGAGGTGTGGTGACGAATGACATGGCAAAGAAAAGGATCACCGCAATGATGAGCGTTGCCATCAGAATACGTGCCGTACCGATCCTGTCGCCCAGTTTCCCCAGGCGCGGAGCAGACATCAGCGCCGACACGCCGGGCACGGCGGCAATCATCCCGCTCAGAAACGCAATGTTGCTGCTGTCCGGCGCCATCGACTTGATAAACAGCGCCAGAATCGGCCCCACCGAGCCGTTACAGAGCTGGATCACCATCGTCGTCACAAAGAGGCTAATCATCAGGCCAGGATAAGGCAGCGAGGCGAAAACCGCTTTTCCACTCAGGCGTTCGGATTTGCTGACAACAGGCCGCCCGCCCTCTTTAATCAGAAAAAGGGTGACCAGAAAGCTAATCGTCAGCAGGATCGCAGTAATGATAAAGACCGCACGCAGCCCGACATGGTCCGCCAGGAAGCCGCCGAGCAGCGGGCCGCCAATGACCCCGCTGATCTGGGCGGTGGAAAGCGTGCTGAGCGCCCAGCCGCTTCGCTCACGCGGTACCTGTGAGGCCACCAGCGCCATGGCATTCGGAATGTACCCGGAGGTCAGCCCCATTATCGCCCGCAGAATAAACAGCTGCCAGACGTTGGTGGCGAAGGCCTGGAGCAAAATGGCTATCGCCATCCCCAGCGAGGCGCGGAGCAGCATCAACTTGCGCCCCTTGCGATCTGCCAGGCTACCCCACATCGGCGACACAATGGCGGAGACCAGAAACGTCACGCTGAACGTCAGGCCGGACCACATGGAGAGCGCTTCATGGGAAGTGACCCCCAGCTGCGACACATACAGCGGCAGGAAGGGCAATATCTGGCTGATAGCCAGTCCGGTGAAGAAGCAGCCGAACCAGACTGAAATGAGGTTAACTTTCCAGGATTCCATAACAGAAATAGTCTTCATTTTTAGGCGAATTCGCCGACAGATTAGCAAGTTACGCGCAATGACATAGCGCCAGAGATGCGGCCTTGCAGACTTTGGTGTTTTATCTTCCCAGTCATCATATTTGTGAAATAAGTCACAATTTATCCAAATTTCGGCGGAAGATTATGCTTCATCGACATAATCCATATCCGCGCATTCCCAGATGGAAATGGTTGGCATGGGCGGCATTATAGTCCGGTCCCAGACCGTTACCGTAATAACCACAGCTTGCCGAGAGCAGCGCCTGTAGCCAGGGCTGCGTCTTTTCCGCTTTCCAGCCGTTTAGAACGGTAACACGCTGTCCGTTTGCCAGCCTGAAAGCGCTGATATCCAGCGCATCCGCCGTGGCATGTTCGCTGCGCCGCGCATCCGGGCGGCTGTAGATATTGCGGCAGGCAAAGCTGCCCAGATGTTCAATACGCGCAAGCTCGCTTCCCGTCCAGGTTTTGGTGAGCGGCCGGGCCTGCTGGCTGACAAACAGCGCCGAACTTAACGCCAGCGGGCAACTGGCAAGAAAGCTGCTGTTCAGACTGACCGGGCCAAAATCACGTACGCGCACCACGTTACTCAGTGGACACTCCCCGGCGCTGTCAGCGACCGCCTGGGTACGGATAAGCCGACGTTGGTTCGCCTGCGTTAACAGGCTTTCGCACGCCTGGGGGGTTAAACGCCGAAGTTTAAACTGGGTTATTTTTCCGGGCGGATCGTCAAGCGTAAGCGGCACGAAAGGGTTGTACTGCGACGGCAACCAGCGGTAGCCCACCGTGACGATCCCGGCAATAACAATAAGAATAAACAGACCTTTTCCTTTCACGCGCCCCCCTTCAGCATCCCTCAAAACATTATGGCAGAAGGCCGCGAAACCCGCCGGGCATCGTGGTATGTTATTGGCTTTTCGTCAGACTGGAAGAGAGTGAGATGGCAAAGCAGCGCGTAGGTATTGTCTTTGGGGGAAAATCGGCAGAGCACGAGGTGTCATTGCAATCGGCTAAAAATATCGTTGATGCGATTGATAAAAGCCGTTTTGACGTGGTGCTGCTGGGCATAGATAAACAGGGCCAGTGGCATGTTAACGATGCCAGCCAGTATCTGTTACACGCTGACGATCCGGCGCACATCGCCCTTAATCCTTCTGATATCAGCGTCGCAACGGTTCCAGGCGTGGTACAGGGACAGCTTATCGATGCCGGGAACGCGCAGGCGCTGGCACAGATTGACGTGGTGTTTCCTATCGTTCACGGCACGCTGGGCGAAGACGGCTCCCTGCAAGGCATGCTGCGGATGGCGAACCTGCCGTTTGTCGGTTCCGATGTGCTGGGCTCTGCCGCCTGCATGGATAAAGACGTCACAAAACGTCTCCTGCGCGACGCCGGTCTGAATATTGCGCCGTTCGTGACGCTTACTCGTGCCAACCGCGATAAACATAGCTTCGCGCAGATCCAGGCGCAACTCGGCCTGCCGCTATTTGTGAAACCAGCAAATCAGGGCTCGTCCGTTGGCGTCAGCAAAGTCACCAGCGAAGCGCAGTTTAACGAAGCCGTTCGTCTGGCCTTTGAGTTTGACCATAAGGTGGTGGTTGAGCAGGGAATTAACGGACGCGAAATTGAGTGCGCCGTACTGGGCAACGACTTCCCGCAGGCGAGTACCTGCGGTGAAGTAGTGCTGAACAGCGACTTCTATTCCTACGACACCAAATATATTGACGACAAAGGTGCCCAGGTTGTGGTCCCCGCCGCGCTCGATCCTGACGTTAACGACAAGATCCGCGCGATCGCCGTTGAAGCCTATCAGGCGCTGGGATGCTGTGGGATGGCGCGCGTCGACGTGTTTCTGACGCCGGATAACGAGGTGGTGATTAACGAAATCAACACCCTGCCGGGCTTTACCAATATCAGCATGTACCCGAAACTGTGGCAGGCCAGCGGGATAAGCTATCCGGAACTGATCACCCGCCTGATTGAACTGGCGCTGGAGCGTCACGCCGCTGACAGCGCCCTGAAAAGCTCCGTTAACTAACGGTTAGTCGGTTTTCTCTGCCGTCGTCGTCTCATCGGGGCGACGGCGGATAATGAATCCCGCCAGCCAGAAACTGATTACCCAGGTCACCAGCCCAACCGCATAGGTTTGCCAGCCTTTCGCTTCAAATCCCAGCAGCCCGACAACACCGTTGAGAATAAAGATCAGCCCGATCGCAAAGGCGTAGTAATGCCAGTCACGGCGTAGTTTGGAAGTGAGCTTCATGACAACTCCGGCAGAAAAAAAACTATCCTCTCACAGTTTGATAAAGGCGTCTGTGGCGGATACGTAAATTCTGAAAAGCAGCGCAGTTTCACTTATGTTATCAATTTGTGACGTGATGCAGAATTCGACAATCCAGGAGAAATCCTGAACCGAATTTCCCACGATTCTGATATTGACAAATGCTATGACCTGTCACACTCACCCTGTACGACGCGTATTAAAACAGAGTGATATTTTCGGGAGGTCTTATGGCAGACTTTACATTGTCGAAACCGATTTTTGGCGGAAAACAACCAAAAACCTCCACGGCGGGGAATATTGCCTATGCCCTGTTTGTTCTGTTTTGTTTCTGGGCAGGAACCCAACTGCTGAATATGCTGGTGCATGCTCCTGGCGTGTATGAGCATCTGATGCAGGTGCAGGATACAGGCCGCCCACGCGTTGAAATCGGTTTAGGCGTGAGCACCGTATTTGGACTCATTCCCTTCCTCGCGGGCAGCATGGTTCTGGGCGTGATTGCCCTCGTCCTGCGCTGGCGCAATCGCCACTGATTACAGTCTCATACAGCGTGCCCGACGATCGTCCACGCGTTTCGCGAACCAGGCGGTCGTCAGGTTACGCGTGATCTTCGGGCTTTCCAGTTGAATCCCTGGCAGAATGGCTCTGGGTAATGCCTTTCCACTTTTCTTCTCGGCCAGCGCAAAGACCTGCTTATAGAGATCCGTTTTCTCAAACGCCAGGCTGTCGCCCTTCTCCAGCTGTCGGCGAATGTCGCTGTTGCTCATCTCCAGCTTCGTCGAGAGTTTTCGCACCGCACGTTCGGTGGTCCCAGCCTCACTGCTGCCGTATGCAATGAGATCGCCATCCAAAGCGAGCTTCACACCGCTGGCGCGGCTTACCGCATTCTGGAAGGCTGCATTTCGGCTGGCATACCAGCCCGCATTAAAGTCGGCAAAGCGATACAGCGGTTTATCGTAGTTGGCCGGATAATTCAGCAGGTGATACGTCCCAAACCACAGCCCACCGCGCAGGGAGAAGACCTCCTGACGCACCGTACCATCGATATCCCACGGATAGCCGTCGGTATGCTTTTCCGCAAATGCGATACTCACCTGCATCGGACCGCCGGTATGCACCGGATTCAGCGATCCAAACAGCCTCTGCCCCATCGGCACCATATTGATGAAATCATCGAAAATGGCGCTAAGCTGCTTCTCGGTTTTCACCGTATCCAGCCGTTCGCTATAGCTTTTACCGTTTGGCGAGGTGATTTTAAGGGCGGTATGTACCAGGAAAACCGGGATATGCATCGATTCGGCCCGGCGGTCGATCTCTTTCCAGGCGATTTTGTTCAGGCCAGGCACAACAGGATCTGACTGATACATCGATTCCTGCTGCGCCACCGCGAGCACCGAGCAGATATTCTCTTCGGTAGGCGCGATCTTCTGGCTTTTGAAGGTCGTTGCCAGCGCAACAGCCCACTCACTGCGATCCTTCACGCTGGCGGGCATCTTCTGCCGCACCACGCTCGCCACATCCACAGGCTTCTCCCCTTCTTTGAGCGGGGCAGCCCCTTTTTCGGCACAGCCCGCCAGCACGAAAGCGGCGAGTAACGTCAGAGGTAATGCACGTGGTACGGCAAATGGCATAGCAATTCCTTTTTAACCTAATGTATGGGTGACTTCCTGCACGTCCTTATCGTCCAGCTCACGCTCGAAACTGCGTAAACGTTTGTAGATGGACATCAGCTCCACAAGCGTAGTCCAGGAGCTAATCAGATACTGGAACGAACCGCGAACCTGACCAAAGACGTTGGTGATTTGGGTCATCAGACCGAGCGTAATCGTACCCGCAACGATGGACGGGAACAGCAGGAACAACCCGAAAACGTTATCAACCTGAAGATAAAGAATGCGCGCGATATTGAAATACATGTAATGGAAATAGAGGCGGAAGTAGTTACGACGTACGGCGCCAAACAGCTCACGCACGGTAGGCGGTGACGCACGGTTGGCATCGTCTTCACCATACACCAGCTCTTTACGGTAGGCCGCTTCCACGCGCTGGTTTTTAAACTCCAGCCCCGGCAACTTGATCCCTACCACCGCCAGCAGCCCCGTTCCCATCAGCGACCAGACAATCGCGGCAATCACCAGGCCGTAGGGCAGATGGCCGACAATCGGCAGCTCCGGAACGTGCGACGAGAGCGTCACCAGCACCGGCAGGAAGGCGATCAGCGTCATGATGGCGTTGATAAAGCTCACGCCCATATCTTCCAGAGTAGAGGCAAAACGCATGGTGTCTTCCTGCACACGCTGTGCGGCACCTTCGATATGTCGCAGGTGCTGCCAGTGCGCCATATAGTGTTCGTTCATCGCGGTACGCCAGCGGAACACATAGTGGCTGACGAAAAAGTTATTCATCACGCCGATCACCACGGCGATGAGGGCGATGCCGAGGAAGATCCCCACCTCATGGTAGAACTGGTTAATGGTCACTTTATGCGGCGAACTCAGCGCCGTCTGGATCAGATCGTAAAACGGCGCATACCAGGCGTTGACCGCTACGCCCACCTCAACCAGGAACCAGGTGACAAAGATGATTAACGACGTGCCGAGAATCGACCAGTATTGCCAGCGGTGAGGAGAATAGACAAACCAGAACATGGCAAAAAGCCCTACGCAGAGCACGTAATAAGCGTAGAAAAGCAGATAGCTCATGGACCAGAAGCGCGCTGCGCTAATGGGAATATCGCCCGTTGCCCCCGTAAGACGGGTCAGCCACGCGCCGCCACCGGCCTGCCAGAAAATGACAGCCAGCAGTGCCCAAATAAATGCCGACAGGAAAAAGGGCCCCGGCTTTGGGAAAAAAGACTTAAACATTGTGCTTCCTTCTTGTTGTTATGGCTGTTGCTGTGTTCAACATATCGCCACACGAAACCTTGCCTGTACCAGCCTCCCGGCTCAGGCAAAAAAGTGAGACCTGCGGGTGAATTATTAGTTCGCTTCCCAGTTTTCAAGAATTGTTTCGGTGCGTTTCATTCGCAACAGCGATCGTAGCGTCTATCATACGGTCGATGTCACAAAATGGGAGCCACGCTGCAAGTAAATTGTTCAAATTTACCCACGGTTACGTTTTTCTCGCTATCGTTATGCAAATCGGGCCATTGCCCGACGCCGATTAGTAGTATAACTACCCGTAACTTTCCTTATTCACTTGATGGATGCTTTTCGTTGAAACGTTGTCTGCTCTCTATCGCCGCGCTGTGTGCGGTGAGCCTGTCCACCGCCCAGGCAGCCCAGCCTCTGACGGCCCCGGTTCTGGCCTCTGACATTGCCGATCGCTACGCGAACCTTATTTATTACGGCAGCGGTGCGACGGGAATGGCGCTGGTCGTGATCGACGGTAACCAGCGGGTGTTTCGCAGCTTCGGTGAAACACGACCGGGAAATAACGTTCGTCCGCAGCTGGATTCCGTTATCCGTGTCGCGTCGATAACCAAGCTGATGACCAGCGAAATGCTGGTGAAACTGCTCGATCAGGGCGTGGTGAAACTCGACGATCCGCTCAGCAAATATGCGCCGCCCGGCGCTCGCGTTCCGACATATCAGGGAACGCCGATCAGACTGGTGAATCTGGCGACCCATACCAGCGCCCTGCCGCGAGAACAGCCCGGTGGCGCTGCGCATCGCCCTGTCTTTGTCTGGCCAACCCGTGAGCAACGCTGGAACTACCTGAGCACAGCAACCCTGAAATCGGCCCCGGGCTCGCAGGCTGGCTATTCTAACCTGGCGTTTGATCTGCTGGCCGACGCTTTAGCGACGGCCTCGGGTAAGCCCTACCCTCAACTGTTTGAAGAGCAGATCACGCGTCCGCTCGGGATGAAAGATACCACTTACACCCCCTCCCCGGACCAGTGCAAGCGTCTGATGGTGGCGGAAAAAGGGGCCAGCCCGTGCAATAACACGCTGGCCGCCATTGGCAGCGGTGGAGTTTACTCTACGCCTGGCGACATGATGCGCTGGATGCAACAGTTCCTCTCATCGGATTTTTACGCGCGCAGCAATCAGGCCGACCGCATGCAGACGCTCATCTACCAGCGTGCTCAGTTACGTCGCGTCATTGGCATGGATGTACCCGGTAAAGCCGATGCCCTCGGCATGGGCTGGGTGTATATGGCGCCAAAAGATGGCCGACCGGGGATTATTCAAAAAACCGGTGGAGGTGGCGGATTCATCACCTATATGGCGATGATTCCGCAATCAAACGTAGGTGCTTTTGTGGTGGTCACCCGGTCGCCAAATACACGCTTCGTGAATATGAGTGATGGCGTAAATAATCTGGTGGCCGAGCTGAGCGCCAATAAAGCGCAGGTGCTTACGGCCTCTAACTGATCTCAATAGTCCGTGGGCAAACGGTTGATACTGACCAGTTTGCCCCGGCTCATATTGATGTAGTTCCCCTGACGCAGCGCCGCCAGAACCTCCGCAACGACCGAACGAGAAATACGCGTGCTACGCTGAATATGATTCATAACGCCAATTTTTGAACGTAGCGCATCATCCCACTCGGCCATATTCAACAGCATCGCCCGAATTTGGCTATAGGAATTATTTCCAATCAGCTGTATATCACGTTTTCCCAGTAAATGGTTTAGCCATGACAGCCAGCAGAAAGCTTCTTGCCAAACATGCGCCTCTTGAATAAGTTCGCATGCAGTAGAGGCAGGCAAATAAAATCCGGTACAAGGTGTTTGTGCAATCAGAGAATATTCAAGATAGTTGTCATTTATCCATGCGCTTAAACCGTGGATATACGGTGCCCGCGCAATACCCATAAGTAATTCGTCTGATTTACGGTGGACGGCAGTCAGACCGGATTGTATGACAACGGTCAATGGTTCATCATCATTATTGCCGGTAGTTATTAATTGTTGTGGTTCGGTCTTAAATGGGGTACCGGCGATTTCCAGACACTTAATGAGCCGGCTTAATTCAGAAAGTGGTTTCGCATTAACGTTCATGCATACCTCAAGTCATCTGTATCTGTCGGTTCTTTATTATTTTTAAAGCACATAAAAAAGCGGGGGCAAAATCCCCCGCGTTTTTTTCTTACCAGGTATATTTCACACCCAGGTTTGCTCCCCAGTTCTGGTCAACGTCGCCGCCGCCCAGATAAGTCGCATCAGTGTAAGCACTGAAGTTTTTCGTGAAGCTGAACTGAGTACCCAGTCCCACGCGAACCGCAGAGCCTTCTACGCCGTTATCAATGCTGTCGTTGTTGATATCAGCATTGTTGTCAGCATCGTCATACACGTAAGCCAGTTTGAAGTAAGGCGTTAATGCCTGCTCGCCGCCGTAGTTGAAGGTATAACCTGCATCCACGCCGACTTCATAACGCATACTGTCGTAAGACTGACCATCGATACGCATGTCGTTGCTTAACTGGTAGTCATCACCGGACTGGAACAGGCCAGAAATCGCCGCGTAAGGCGTGACGTAGCCAGACAGGTTTGGTTTCCAGTCATAGCCCAGTTTCATCCCGAAACCAACGGCGTCAGTCGTGGTATTACCGTCAACATACTGACCATTGCTCATGGTGGCAGAGAGGTCGTTGTTGAAGCGGGTGTAACTCAGTGAGCTGTCGAGGAAGATATCGTTCATGAACTTCGCCGACGCGTAGATCATCGCAGTCTGGCTGTCCTGATCGACCTGACCCGTACGATCGCTGATATCACCCTTCGCGAAACCAGCCGCACCACCGACAATCCACTTCGCGTTATTACCGTCGATCTGAGTATCCAGACCTACCATAATGCCGCTTACGTCCTGATCGTAGCTAACGGTGCCATTATCCGCGTCAAAGTTGCCGCCGAAATAGCTCACCCATGCGCCGCCGTTATCTGCCAGGCCATGACGGCTGTTGGTCAGACGGGTACCCACGGTATCCTGTTGCAGATTCCAGATGTTGGTATTAGCAGAAGGAATGCTCAGCGCCATGTTGGCGTAGTCAGTCAGCTCTTCCTGCTGGAGAACAACGGTGTCGCCCTTCTGCTGCGCCTGATAGGTGTATGCACCTAAATCAGCTTTATTTGCCGCAGTAAAGCTGGCAGCGGTATCCGCGTTATTGTCATAGACGCGAATGATCTCTTTGTTTTTGTAGTCAGCTACGGAGCCTGCGCCGGTCGCATCGTCGATGCGCACTTTATAGTTACCGGCAACGTCACCGTTCACCGCCAGATGACCGTCAGAGTTCAGCGCGACAACACCATAGTCGTAGTCCGCTTTATTGCGATCGTTGGTGATATACCGTGCGTTGTTCAGGTCGCTGTTCAGCACATAATCGCGGCTGGCAACGTTGAGTACACCGCCATCGGTCAGCACCATATTGTGCGTATCAACCTGACCCAGACCCAGCGCCAGCTCTGCACCGTTGTCCACGGTAATGGTGTTGGCATACAGCTCAGCTGTCTCTTCAGTCAGTGCCGCACGGCTGTAGCTATCCAGATACAGGCTATCGGTTGCTACCGCGCCGTTGTCGCCGATGTTCAGGCTAGACGCATTGGTCAGGGTGATGGAATCCGCCAGCAGGCCGGAGTTTTCAACATTGACCTGAGACTGGTTGTTCACCGTCAGCGCGTCGATGTTGGAGATCTTACGGGTATCCCACTCGGAACCGTTATCCAGCGCCACGTTGAACAGGCCGCTCTGATAAACCTCTTCACCTGCAACGTGACCGTTGCTATCAAAGGTAGAATCAGGCCAGATGCTGTTTGGAGAAAGTGCATGCCAGTCTACATTGCTGTAGCCTTCACCATACATCTGCGCCGTGCCGATGGCCTCAACGCTGGACTGCGCGGCACCCACCCATTTACTGCCGTTGGTCAGCGTGACATCCAGCTTGTCGGTATCATCCCAGCCGTTGGTAGTTGGGTTATAGATGCCGTCATCGGTGGTATCCGTTGCCGGATCGCCATTCTCGTAGAAGTTGTTATCAAAGGTGCTGGAGAAAAGGATGTCGCCGGTAATGGTAGAGTGATCGAAGGTAGCGGTGGTCTGCATAGCGTTATCAGACGCGCCAGCCACAACGATCAGCGCCGCATCATCCGCAGCCGTGGCGTTGGTTTCACCGTAGTCGCTCGGCTTCGCCGTTTGACCGTAGAAGCCGCTGGTACCCAGATCGCTGTACGCACCGGAGGTCAGCACAGAGTCTTTCACCACCAGCGTATCGGTAAAGACATTGCTGCTGTTAGCAACGCCTTCAACACCGTCGTATGGCGTGTTATCCAGATCCTGGTAACCCTGCGTCAGCGTGATACCCGCAACGTGGGAATTGTTCTGAATAACGATATCAGATTCAACGTCCAGCGTGATGGCGTTACCCAGATCATAGGTGTCCAGATAATGCGTTTCAGTGGTTTCGCCATTGACGACATCATACGCGTAATGCTCGTAGGTATCGTTGATGGTGGAGTTATCAACGGTCAGGCTAAAACGATCATACTGGGTATGAGCGGTGCCGTCAGTATCTACGCCATCTGCACACGTCGTGGTCATACACTCTGAGGTGATCATGCCATTAATGGTGCTGTTAGAAATACTCAACGCGTTCGCACGGCCATTGACACCATCATCCAGATAGTATGTCGAAATAACTCCGTTTACGGTTGATTTATTGACGACCGGATAAATGTCACCATCATGTGTGGCATCTGAATAATTCCAGTCAGCATAACCATAATACCAGGGCGTGGACGCAGTATTGTCATATCCAAAAGTATTATATGTCGTGCCGGATATATCTTTCGCATTGGCCTGAGAAGCGATAGCCAGTGTGCAGGCTAATGCAAGTTGTGATACAACCAGTTTCTTTTTCCATGTTTGCATTGGGTCATCCCTCCTCAGGGACGTAAGCAAGTTTGTCCATCAAATCATTTAGCAACATTAAATTGCGGAAGGAATTATGCAGTTTCACTTCGAAAAGGTTCAATGAATGATTCCATTAAGTCCGTATTCAGACAAATAAGCTTATAAACCCACGGCAATATCAATCATTATGAATAAATATTATAAATTCAACTGATTGCAAACTACTTTAGTTGCTTCGACACATATAATAAAAAGCAATTAATCATTTATATTTATAATCCCAAACCAATATAGAAGCCTCACCAATATTACACGCCACGCTGAACATCAGAATAAGATTTATAATATAGACTAAATACATGCAGCGTATATTAGTCGATTTCGAAAATCTAAAAGACAACTTTAGTAAAACACCGCTCCCTGCTTTCAGGTACACTATACCTCTTTGTTCCACAAACATCAGGCATACCATGACCGATTTAATTGCACGTCCCCGTCGCCTGCGCAAGTCACCCGCACTGCGCGCCATGTTTGAAGAGACAACACTGACCTTAAACGATCTGGTGTTGCCGATTTTTGTTGAAGAAGAGATCGATGACTACAAAGCCATCGACGCGATGCCGGGCGTGATGCGCATTCCTGAAAAGCATCTGGCCCGCGAGATCGAACGCATTGCGAATGCGGGCATCCGCTCGGTGATGACGTTCGGTATCTCCCACCACACTGACGCGACCGGCAGCGATGCCTGGAAAGAAGACGGCCTCGTGGCACGCATGTCGCGCATCTGCAAAGAGAGTGTGCCGGAGATGATCGTCATGTCCGATACCTGCTTCTGCGAATACACCTCTCATGGCCACTGTGGTGTGCTGTGCGATCACGGCGTGGACAACGATGCGACCCTGCTGAATCTGGGCAAGCAGGCGGTGGTTGCCGCCGCCGCGGGTGCGGATTTCATTGCGCCTTCTGCGGCAATGGATGGGCAGGTACAGGCGATTCGCCATGCGCTGGATGCCGCGGGCTTCACCGACACCGCCATCATGTCCTACTCCACCAAATTCGCCTCCTCTTTCTACGGTCCGTTCCGTGAAGCAGCGGGCACGGCGCTGAAAGGCGATCGTAAAACCTATCAGATGAACCCGCTGAACCGCCGCGAAGCGATTCGTGAATCTCTGCTTGATGAAGCCCAGGGCGCTGACTGCCTGATGGTGAAACCGGCTGGCGCGTACCTGGATATCCTGCGCGACATTCGCGAACGCACCGAACTGCCGCTGGGCGCCTACCAGGTGAGCGGTGAGTACGCGATGATCAAATTCGCCGCGCAGGCGGGTGCCATCGACGAAGAGAAAGTGATCCTCGAAAGCCTGGGGGCGATCAAACGTGCGGGCGCGGATCTGATCTTCAGCTATTTCGCGCTGGATCTGGCCGAGAAGAAAATTCTGCGTTAATCCGCTTTAGCGCCGGGTGGCGACTTCGCCTTACCCGGCCTGCTCTCTGCGCTAATCTTCACCAAACTGCAATACAAACGACATCTCCTCCTTCTACTGTCTGGGCAAGACGGCAGGAGGAGTGATCAATGTTTAGTCTCGACAGCGTTCTTGATGACCTTTGGCCTCAGGCGAGGCCCGCACCCTGGCAAAAAAGTCTGTTAAAAAGACTGGTTCACGAAGACGAATTTCAGCAGTTTGCCGCCAGCCACCGTCACCTGAAAGGGCTGGATATGGTGGATCAGGTTCTGGAACACCTTGATATTCACTGCTCCGTTTCCGCCCGCGATCTCGAACAAATCCCCGAACACGGCCCACTCATTGTGATAGCGAACCACCCCACTGGCACGCTGGATGGGCTGGCGTTGCTGTACGCCGTTTCCCGCGTGCGCCGCGACGTCAGGGTTGTTACCAACAGGATGCTGTCCCACCTTGAGCCCCTCAGTTCATTGTTTATTCCCGTGGATAATATGGGCGGCAGAACCGCAAAAGCTTCGCTGATACAGATGGAGCAGCACCTGCAAAACGCCGGTGTGCTGATCTTCTTTCCGGCGGGCGAAGTTTCCCGCCCAACGCGCAAAGGCATACGCGATAAAAAATGGCATCCGGGCTTTATCAAGCTGGCTGGCAAATTACGGGTGCCGCTACTTCCGGTACATATCCAGGCGCACAACAGCCTGCTGTTTTATGCCAGTACCCTGGTCTCGCCAACGGTATCCATGCTGCTGTTGATGCAACAGATGTTTCGCCGCCGTCACAGTCAGTTGCCGATCAAAATCGGCCAGCAGATTGCCTGGAATGACCGGTTTAGTTCTACCCTTTCATCGCGTGAGATGGCCGAGCAGTGTCGTCAGCACGTGATACGTCTTGGCAAGGGATTGCCTGGCGTCTTTAAAACCCAGTGCGCCATTGCCCGCCCGGAAGACAGGGCCACGCTGAAGCGCGAACTGGCGCAGGCCGAGTGTCTGGGAAAAACGAGCGATGGTAAGGCCATCTATCTTTGGCAGCGCAACGGGCAGGAAGAGGCGCCTCTGCTGCGCGAGCTGGGGCGGCTGCGCGAGATTGCCTTTCGTGCCGTGGAGGAAGGCTGCGGGAAGCGGCGGGATACGGACAGCTACGATGATGACTATCTGCACCTCATTTTGTGGGATGACGATGACCTGGAGATTGTCGGCGCATACCGCTTTATGCCAACGGCCATGCAGGTGGAAAAGCGCGGCGTCGAGGGGTTGTACAGCTACAGCTTGTTCCACTACGACGAAAAAATGCAGGACATACTGGAGCACGGCATTGAGCTGGGGCGTAGCTTTATACAGCCGCGCTACTGGGGGCGTCGCGGTCTGGACTATCTGTGGTCAGGTATTGGCGCCTATCTGGCACGCTATCCTCATTACCGTTACCTGTTTGGCCCGGTCTCCATCTCCGGGGGGTTACCGCCTGCCGCGCGGGATCTGCTGGTCGCCTTTTACCGCCTGTGGTTCCCGGCGACGCATCCGCTAGCCGCCTCGCGCCAGCCCTATCCCGCATCCCTGCCAGACGTGCTGGCGCAATTTGGCGGGGTGGATTACGTGGATGACCTGACAAAGCTCAAATCCCTGCTCGGCAACCTGGGTTGCGGCATCCCGCCGCTCTACAAACAGTATTCCGAGCTATGCGAACCCGGCGGCGTGCAGTTTGTCGATTTCGGCAGCGATCCGGCGTTCAATAACTGTATCGACGGGCTGGTGCTGGTGGATTTGTGTTATCTGAAGGCGAACCGCTATCAGCGGTATATTGAGGCCCATTTGTCGTAATGTCGTATTTGTAGGCCGGGTAAGCGCAGCGCCACCCAGCATGAACGGAGCATAATAGCCGGGTGGCGGCTACGCCTTACCCGGCCTACATGAGCCGAAAACGAAGGGTTATGGACGATAAAACGGCTTATCCCCCAGGATCGTCGCCCGCTGCATAATCCTTCGCTGCGGCAGATAATCCGCATTGGCGTAATGCTGCGTGACGCGGTTATCCCAGATCGCCAGATCGTTCTCCTGCCAGCGCCAGCGCACCTGAAACTCGGGTTTCGTGATATGCGCAAACAGGAAGCCGAGCAGCGCCTCGCTCTCTTTCTCCGCTACGTCCACGATACGCGTGGTAAACCCTTCATTCACAAACAGCGCCTGCTTTCCGGTCACCGGATGCGTACGCACCACCGGGTGCAGCAGCGGGGGATGTTTTTCGACCGCATCCAGCCAGCGCTGGTGCTCCTCTTCCGTTTTACGGTACTTATATTCCTGGAATGATTTTTTGAAGTCATGCTCCGCCCGCAGGCCGCTCAGTAGGGTCTGGAGCGGCGCGGAGAGCGCCTCAAACGCTGCGATCCCGCTGGCCCACAGCGTATCGCCCCCCGTCTCAGGCAACAGCTTCGCCGCAAGAATCGCCCCGGCTGGCGGTGTGTCGATAAAGGTCACATCGGTATGCCAGTTATCGTTATCCGGCGGGTTATCGTTGTGGGTGTCGAGGACGATAATCTCCTCCACCCCTTCCGCATGCGGATAGACGGGGTGGATATGCAGGTCGCCAAAACGCAGGGCCAGCGCGCGCTGCTGATGCGGGGTAATGGCCTGTTCACGCAGGAACACCACCTGATGACGCAGCACCGCGTGGTACAGCTGCTCAAACTGGTTATCGCTCAGCGGACGGGTTACGTCCAGGCCCGACACTTGCGCGCCAATGTACGGCCCCAACGGGATAATCGTCAGACGTTCACTCATTGTATTTCTCCATGCCAGGGCGTCAGGCGACGCTGTAGCGCGCGCAGTCCCAGTTCTAATCCAAAGGCGATCGCGGCGATCACTGCGATCCCTGCCAGTACCACATCAGTCGCCAGGAACTCTCCCGCCGACTGCACCATAAACCCAAGGCCGCGCGTGGCGGCTATCAGCTCTGCCGCCACCAGCGTAGACCAGCCCACCCCAAGGCCGATGCGCAGCCCGGTCAATATCTCCGGCAGCGCGCCCGGTAAAATGACGAACAGCAGGACCT
>NZ_QFRV01000072.1:0-23421 GCF_004136805.1 Enterobacter cloacae complex sp. GF14B | reverse complement strand
CATCGCGCAGGCTGCCGTCCGCCGCACGGGCCAGCAGTTGCAGCGCGCGCGGTTCATGAACAATGTTCTCTTCATCGAGAATATGCTCAAGCTGAGCGCGGATCTGCTCAACGTCCAGCGCCTTCAGATGGAATTGCAGGCAGCGCGACAGGATCGTGACCGGCAGCTTTTGCGGATCGGTGGTCGCCAGCAGGAATTTGACATGCGCAGGCGGCTCTTCCAGCGTTTTCAGCAGGGCGTTGAAGCTGTGGCGCGACAGCATGTGCACTTCATCGATCAGATAGACCTTGAAGCGGCCGCGCGCCGGGGCGTACTGCACGTTGTCGAGCAGATCGCGGGTGTCTTCCACTTTGGTGCGCGAGGCGGCGTCGATCTCAATCAGATCGACAAAACGCCCCTGCTCGATCTCACGACAGTTGTCGCACACGCCGCACGGGGTGGCGGTGATCCCGGTTTCGCAGTTCAGACCTTTTGCCAGCAGACGGGCAATAGAGGTTTTACCGACGCCGCGGGTGCCGGAAAAAAGATAGGCGTGATGGATGCGACCTAGCGACAAGCCGTTCGCCAGGGCCGTCAGCACATGTTCCTGACCGACAACGTCAGCAAAGGTTTGTGGTCGCCATTTACGGGCTAACACCTGATAACTCATGGGCAGGCTCTGCAACGCTGGAAGGTGAATTAATGGAGGGGAATGCTATCACAACCTCACCCATTGAGCGAGGTTGTGAGATATGGGATTAATGTCCCGGGAATGGCACCAGGCTGTAGCTGGTAATACCCTGTTTTTCCAGACGCTGCTCGCCGCCGAGATCGAACAGGTTGATGATGAATGCCGCGTCGGTCACTTCCCCGCCCAGACGACGGATCAGCTTCACGGTCGCTTCGATGGTGCCGCCGGTTGCCAGCAGATCGTCCACCACCAGCACTTTGTCGCCTGGCTTGATAGCATCAACGTGAATTTCCAGCTGATCGGTGCCGTATTCCAGCTCATAGCTCTCAGCAATGGTTTCACGCGGCAGTTTGCGCGGCTTACGCACCGGCACAAAACCCACGCCCATCGCCAGCGCAACCGGTGCGCCAAACAGGAAGCCACGGGCTTCAGTACCTACTACTTTGGTGATCCCGGCGTTTTTATAACGCTCAACCAGCAGTTCAATGCTGAGGGCGTACGCTTTCGGGTCTTCCAGCAAGCTGGTGACATCGCGGAAAAGAATGCCAGGTTTTGGATAGTCCTGGATACTTTTGATGCTATTTTTCAGATATTCAAGCTGCTGTGCAGTTGCGGTCATCGGTTTGTGCCTAAATGAAACAGTGTTACTCACGGCGCGCGACGAGTCGGTCAAAGTAACAGTTGTTTAACCTTTGACCAGGCGCACCTGTGCTCGAAAACGGTCGAATTTACTGGCTGTGCGCCATAATTGCAACCGCCATGATGAGGCTTCAGTGCTTTTGTTGCTTTTCATCAACCACGGGGATCCGCCACATAAAGATCAGCAGGCAGGCCAGGATCGCCAGCAGCAGAATGCGCACCCACATCATTTTCACCAGCCATAACGAGACGGCGAAGGTGATCAGGATGAAGGCAATGGCGCGCGGCTTGGCCCCGGGCGGCATAGCCCGGTGTTTTTGCCAGTGCCGCAGGTAGCCGCCGAACCACGAGCGGTACAGAAGCCAGTGGTGAAAACGCGGCGACGAGCGGGCGAAGCACCAGGCGGCCAACAGGATAAACGGGGTGGTCGGCAGCAAGGGCAAAACCACACCCAGCGTACCCAGCACTACCGCGAGCCAGCCAATGATGATTAAAATAGTACGCTGCATAATGCGAATCGTTATCAAACTGAACGGCTACTTTACCACTGGAGAGCGCCTTGAAAACAGCACTGCTTCTTGAGAGGCTGCAAAATCAGCTGATCGCGCTGCGGGCGCAGGCCACACCGCTGATGGGCCACGCCACGCTGAAACCGCGCTTTGACCGGCAGCTCTTCCGCACCCGCAGCACCGTCATTCAGGATTATCTTGCTGAAGCGCAGACCAACCTCGACGAGCTTCGCCACGCGGTTGAGAGTGAACAGCAGGAACAGGTCGCGTGGCTTGCGGAGCATCTTACCGAGCAGATCACCGCCCTGCACCGGGAAATCGCCGCCTGGCCGCTACGGGCGTGGGACAGCGCCTCGCCGGGACTGGGAAAATGGCAGCGCAAGCGGCTGGAGAACCAGGAGTTTGAGCGCCGTCTGTTTGAGATGAAGCGTGAGCGCGAAGCCCGCCTGAACACCAGCGAAACGCTGGAAGAGCAGCAGTTATTAATGCGTGAAATCAGCGCGCTGGAAGGCCGCATCGTCCGCTGCCGTCAGGCGCTGGATGAGATTGAACGCGTCATTGAACGCCTGACCCGTTAACAGGAGCAGCGGATGTCACTGGAAAATGCCCCCGATGAGGTCAAACTGGCCGTCGATTTAATTATGCTGCTGGAGAATCATGCGATCCCGGCTGAGACGGTGCTGAAAGCGCTGGAGATTGTGCGGCGGGATTTTGAGGGGAAACTTCCCCCTCACCCTGCCCTCTCCCCAGAGGGGAGAGGGAAATAATTCAGGCGGGAGTAGGGTCGTCCCCCTTAATTTCGCGCTTCACTTCCGTATGCTCGTCACCTTTCTCGTTACGCAGGTGCACTTCAAGCTGGTTGAAGGCGATATTTATATTGTTTTCACGACACAGACGGTCAATGGTGCGGTTCAGCTCATCGACGGTGTAGCTGCGATCGCGCAGTTCGCGTACGTACAGGCGCAGCTCATGATCCAGCGTGCTTGGCCCGAAGGTGGTGAAGAACACGTCAGGCGCAGGATCGTGCATCACTTTAGGATGTGATTTCGCGGCTTCCAGCAGGACCTCTTTCACTTTATCCAGATCTGAACCGTAGGCCACCCCGAGTCGGATCACCACGCGGGTGGTGGTATCCGAGAGCGACCAGTTGATCAGGCGCTCGGTCACAAAGGCTTTGTTCGGGATGATCACCTCTTTACGATCGAAGTCGGTAATGGTGGTCGCACGGATGCGGATCTTGCTGACGGTCCCGGAGAAGGTGCCGATGGTGACGGTATCGCCGATACGCACCGGACGTTCGAACAGGATAATCAGGCCAGAGACAAAGTTACCGAAGATCTCCTGCAAGCCGAAGCCCAGACCCACCGACAACGCTGCCGCCAGCCACTGAAGTTTATCCCACGAGACGCCCAGCGAGCCGAATACCGTCATCGCCCCGACAATAATAATGACGTAGTTCAGGATGGTAGTAATGGCGTACGACGCCCCCTGACGCAGGTTCAGCCTCGAGAGCACCAGCACTTCCAGCAGACCCGGCAGGTTGCGGATCAACGCCCAGGCAACCACTGACGACACCAGCGCAAAGAGCAGGCTGCCCATGGTGACGCTTTTCATTACCGCAGCGCCCGCTTCGGTACCGTTGTATTGCCAGAGCGTGATACTGTCGAGGTAGGCGAAGACGGTAATTAAATCAGACCAGATGGCCCAGAACATCACCGCAAACAGGGCGATCATCACCAGCATGGTAATACGCATCGTTTGCTGGTTGACCTGCTCCAGGGCGATAGTCGGCTCTTCCTGCGGCTCTGCCCCTTCAGCCCCCTCTTTCACCTGATGCTGCCGACGGGCAACAGCACGACGATACGCAATGCGGCGCGCCGCTACGCTCAAACCACGCAGCACGGTCTGGAACAGCAGGTTCCACACAATCACCAGATAAACCGTTTCGATCCAGCGGCCTGACAGACGCAGCGTGGTATAGAAGTAACCCGTCGCCGTCAGCACCATCAGCGCCAGCGGAATGATCGCCAGCACCGTTACGGTAACCAGACGAAGATTATGGGACTCTTTATCCCGCCAGCTGTCGCGGCACATCGGCCACATAAGGACGGCAATCAGCAGCAGGTTCAGCATAATCACCAGTTGCCCCAGTACGTCATCCATCAGATGCAGCGGCGAAAGCTCGGCCACAACTGACCAGAAGTGCAGCGGCAGCAGCGCGAGGCTGATGCGTACAATCTGGCGACGCCAGTGGCTGGTGAGTTTTTCCGGCATGTTGAAGTGGCGGACGGCGACGCCATCTTTTTCCAGCACTTTCCAGCACAGGCCAAACACCAGCCAGAACAGCGCCAGCTTCTTGCTGAACGCCCACAGCAGATCGCTGATATTCAACTGCATGGTCAGCAGGATCAGGCCCACGGCGAGTATCAACAGGCAGACCGGCAGAGCACGGATCAGATCGATCAGGATCGCTTTCGGGGTGTGCAGCTGGCTGTCGTTACGCAGTTGCCCCACTTCCGAGGCCAGCTTCGCCTGGTACTGTTTCAGCCATTTCAAACGCCAGCGTATTACGCCAGCGATGAGCAACAAAGGCAGTCCCGCCAGGAAGGCAATCATTACCGCAGGCCAGGCTTTCTCCCAGTTCACGGTAATTTTCATGCTTTTTATCTGGGATTTCAGCGTTTCCGGGAAAGATTTAAACCAGTCCCAGTCCATGGGTTTATTGCTGTTCACCCAGAAAATCTGCTGGGTCAGGATCTCCTGGAGGCTTTTAGAAACGCTCACCAGCTGCTGCTGGTTGATTTGCAGGTTAATCGCCATCATCAACTGGTTGCCCAGCTGCTTGTTGAGCTGATCGAGCAGTTCGCGGCGCATGTCCACCACCTGCAACAGCGCGTCGTGAACTTCAGCGTTCACTTCACCTGAATGGCCCTCTTCCACTTTGGCAACGAAGGTATCGCTCTGGAATAGCGCATCGCGCTGCTGGTTGACGTCAAACTGTTCAAGACGCAAATCCGCAATGCGATTGGTCATGTCTTCCAGCTCGTCGGCGGACGGCAGCGTCTGCTGTTGCTGGTAGAGAATGCGCGACAGCAGCAGGCTGCCCTTCAGGACGGCAATCTGCTCCTTGACATTACGCTCGGCCTGCAACGCGCGATCCAGCCAGTTTTTGACCTTGATATTCTGCTGTACCAGCGCGCTGCCGTTTTCAGTCGCCTGGATCAGACGTTCGCTCAGCTGGTGGTTAATCTCCAGCTCCTGCTTCACCAGCGGGTTGGCCTGAATACGTGCCGTCTCGTCTGGCGAGACCGCTTCCTGGGCCGTTTTTTCAGTCAGGGTCAGGCGCTTGCTGTTTACCGCTTCCTGCAACAGCTGAAGCTGATGCTCAAGCCGGTTGATATTCGCGGTCACGTAGTCACGCTGTTTTTGCAGCGCATCCTGTAGCACCGTGTTGCCTTCCAGGCTCTTACGCTGCTGTTCAATCTCCGCGTTTAGCAGCGTCTGCTGGATATTCAGCAGCGTTTGCTGGGTGGGGCGAAGCGCCCCTTCCCCAACGGTGACGCCATTCAGACGGTTACGTATCTGCTGTAGCTGTTGCGATGCGGAGTACATGGCGTTCTGCACGCGCTCAGGCTGGGTTTGCAGCGAAACCAGCTGGCTGTTATAGGTTGAGAGATCGGACTGCGCCGTTTGCAGATCGTCCAGCAGCTGCGCCACGCGCGACTCAAGCTGGCGCAACGACAGCGTGGCAAGCGTTTTTCGGGTTTCATCGTCGTTGTCGACGTCGCTGAGCGCATTCAGCGCCTCCGTAGCCTTACGCATGTTTTCCGGCGCCTGAGCGACCTTCTGCCTCAGCTGGGCCGTTTCGGCTTTGATGCGCTCTATCTTGTCCAGCGTTTCCAGGGTTTCCGTCAGGTCCTGCTGAACAAGTTTTTCCAGGGCGGACAGATCTTTCTGCTTATTCAGGGTGTCGAGTTGCGCCTGAACATCAGCACGCGTGGGAATGTCACTGCCGTTGTCTGCACGGGCCCAGGAAAGCGGCGCGGCTGCAAAGTAAAACAGCAGGATCAAAAACAGGGCCAGAACAAGATGTTGCGAGCGATTGATGTGCAGCATAGTTGTGAATGTGATGTGAGAAATGACCGGAAATAGTCGGGCATGAAGGATATCACGCCCGGCTGAAGCAGAATAGTACGACGGAAAGGGTCTACGATTTTTCCCGTACCCGATCAGGCAGAACGGGGGTGATGCTTACTTTGAAGGGTCGGACAGAGCTGGCACATCTCAAGAAAAATGTCGACATAGCTGCGCGCCTCTGATCTGAGATCGAACGACTCCGGAGCAAAAAGCCAGTTTTCCATCAGGCCGGAAATATAGCCGCGCATCAGTATCGCCGCCCGGCGGGTGAGTAAGGTGGCAGGAAGCATTTTGGCCTGCATGCACTCCGTGAGGACCTGTTCGATGCGATCGTAGCTTTCCAGACACAGGTCGCGTTGCGCCTGCTGAACCACCGCCATTTCGCCAACGAACTCACATTTATGGAAGATGATTTCCATCATCAGACGGCGGCGCTCTTCAACAACTGTCGCTTCAAGGATATATACTAGAATTTCTCTTAACACAGAGAGTGGATCGTGAGGGAATTTTGCCCGATACTCACTCTCAAGATCGCTAATGCTGGACTCTGAAAGCTCCCAGATTTCACCAAACAGATCGGACTTGTCTTTGAAATGCCAGTAAATCGCTCCCCGCGTGACGCCCGCGGCCTGAGCAATCTGTGCCAGCGAGGTTGCCGAAACACCCTGCTGTGAGAACAAACGCATTGCCACATCCAGAATGTGTTGTCGGGTTTCCAGCGCTTGTTGTTTGGTTTTTCGTGCCATACGTTGATGAATTTACAGGAGTCAGATTTACATACATTTATGAATGTATGTACCATAGCATGACGATAATATAAACGCAGCAATGGGTTTTTAGACTCAGGACCCTTGATCAATTTGAAATCGGACACTCGAGGTTTACATATGAACAAAAACAGAGGGTTAACGCCTCTGGCGGTCGTTCTGATGCTCTCAGGCAGCTTAGCGCTTACAGGATGTGACGACAAAGAGGCTCAACAAGGAGCTCAGCAGGTGCCAGAAGTTGGCGTCGTGACGCTCAAATCCGAACCTCTCCAGATGACAACAGAACTACCGGGCCGCACCAGCGCCTATCGCATTGCGGAAGTGCGTCCGCAGGTAAGCGGTATCATCCTGAAACGTAACTTCACCGAAGGCGGTGATGTCAAGGCAGGTGAGTCTCTGTATCAGATTGATCCAGCAACCTACCAGGCGTCTTATGAGAGCGCTAAAGGCGATCTGGCGAAAGCAGAAGCGGCAGCCAAAATTTCGCAGCTGACGTTGAATCGTTACAAGAAGCTGCTCGGCACGCAGTACATCAGCCAACAGGATTATGATTCAGCCCTGGCCGATGCGCAGCAAGCCAACGCGGCCGTTGTGGCGGCGAAAGCGGCGGTAGAAACCGCGCGTATTAACCTGGCCTACACCAAAGTGACCTCCCCTATCAGCGGTCGCATTGGTAAATCTGCCGTCACCGAAGGTGCACTGGTGCAAAACGGTCAGACCAACGCACTGGCCACCGTGCAGCAGCTTGACCCGATCTATGTTGACGTTACCCAGTCCAGCAACGATTTCCTGCGTCTCAAACAGGAGCTGGCAAGCGGTCAACTGAAACAGGAAAACGGTAAAGCCAAGGTTGAACTGGTTACCAACGACGGTATCGAGTTCTCGCAGACCGGTACACTGGAATTTTCTGATGTGACCGTCGATCAGACCACCGGCTCAATCACCATCCGGGCCATTTTCCCGAATCCGGATAAAACCCTGCTGCCGGGTATGTTCGTACGCGCCCGTCTTGAGGAAGGGACTAACCCAAGCGCCATTCTGGTTCCTCAGCAGGGTGTGACCCGTACGCCACGCGGCGATGCGAGCGCGCTGGTTGTGGGTGCCGATAACAAAGTCGAAATGCGCAATATCACTGCAACGCAGGCGATTGGCGATAAGTGGCTGGTGACGGAAGGTCTGAAAGATGGCGATCGCGTGATTATTACTGGTTTGCAAAAAGTTCGTCCTGGCGCGCAGGTCAAAGCGCAGGAAGTGAAATCTGACGACAAACAACAAGCGTCGGCCGTTGGCCAGTCAGAACAAACCAAGTCTTAACTTAAACAGGAGCCGTTAAGACATGCCTAATTTCTTTATCGATCGCCCCATATTTGCGTGGGTGATCGCCATTATCATCATGCTGGCCGGGGGACTTGCGATCCTGAAGCTGCCTGTTGCGCAATATCCAACGATTGCGCCACCGGCAGTAACGATCTCCGCAACCTACCCGGGCGCTGATGCGAAAACGGTGCAGGATACCGTTACGCAGGTTATCGAACAGAACATGAACGGTATCGATAACCTGATGTACATGTCCTCAAACAGTGACTCAACCGGTACGGTTCAGATCACCCTGACCTTTGAATCCGGTACGGATGCGGACATTGCGCAGGTTCAGGTGCAGAACAAATTGCAGCTGGCGATGCCTCTGCTGCCGCAGGAAGTACAACAGCAGGGCGTGAGCGTCGAGAAATCGTCCAGTAGCTTCCTGATGGTTGTCGGCGTGATCAACACCAACGGCACCATGACGCAGGAGGATATTTCCGACTACGTGGGCGCCAACATGAAGGACGCCATCAGCCGTACGTCAGGTGTGGGTGACGTTCAGCTGTTTGGTTCCCAGTACGCCATGCGTATCTGGATGGATCCGAATAAACTGAACAACTTCCAGCTGACGCCGGTTGACGTGATTAACGCCATTAAAGCGCAGAACGCCCAGGTGGCGGCCGGTCAGTTAGGCGGTACGCCGCCGGTCAAGGGCCAGCAGCTTAACGCCTCGATCATCGCGCAAACCCGTCTGACCTCCGCGGATGAGTTCAGCAAAATTCTGCTGAAAGTGAATCAGGACGGTTCGCAGGTTCGCCTGCGTGACGTAGCGAAAGTGGAGCTGGGCGGCGAGAACTACGACGTTATCGCGAAGTTCAACGGCAAGCCGGCATCTGGTCTGGGTATCAAACTGGCGACCGGCGCTAACGCCCTGGACACCGCGACGGCTATTCGTGCAGAGCTGAAGAAGATGGAACCGTTCTTCCCGTCAGGTCTGAAAATCGTTTATCCGTATGACACTACGCCGTTCGTAAAAATTTCGATTCACGAAGTGGTAAAAACCCTGGTTGAGGCGATCATCCTCGTCTTCCTGGTAATGTACCTGTTCCTGCAAAACTTCCGCGCGACGCTGATCCCAACCATCGCCGTACCGGTTGTATTGCTTGGGACCTTCGCGGTTCTGGCGATATTTGGCTACTCGATAAACACCCTGACGATGTTCGGGATGGTGCTCGCCATCGGCCTGCTGGTGGATGACGCCATCGTGGTGGTCGAAAACGTCGAGCGTGTGATGGCGGAAGAAGGCCTGCCGCCGAAGGAAGCAACCCGTAAATCTATGGGCCAGATCCAGGGCGCGCTGGTCGGTATCGCGATGGTACTGTCCGCGGTATTTATCCCGATGGCCTTCTTTGGCGGCTCTACCGGTGCGATTTACCGTCAGTTCTCCATCACCATCGTTTCGGCGATGGCGCTGTCGGTACTGGTTGCACTGATCCTGACGCCAGCCCTGTGCGCGACGATGCTGAAGCCGATTCAGAAAGGCGGACACGGCGAGCATAAAGGGTTCTTCGGCTGGTTCAACCGCATGTTTGATAAGAGCACGCATCACTACACCGACAGCGTGGGTAACATCCTGCGCAGCACCGGTCGTTACCTGCTGCTCTATATCATCATCGTGGTAGGGATGGCTTTCCTGTTTGTTCGTCTGCCAAGCTCGTTCCTGCCAGATGAAGACCAGGGCGTGTTCCTGAGTATGGCGCAGCTTCCGGCCGGTGCGACGCAAGAGCGTACGCAGAAAGTGCTGGATGAGATGACCGACTACTTCCTGACCAAAGAGAAAGACAACGTCGAATCCGTGTTTGCGGTTAACGGCTTTGGCTTCGCGGGTCGTGGTCAGAACACCGGTATCGCCTTCGTTTCTCTGAAAGACTGGTCTGAACGTCCAGGTGCAGAGAACAAGGTAGAAGCCATTACCGGCCGTGCAATGGGCACCTTCTCACAGATTAAAGATGCGATGGTCTTTGCCTTTAACCTGCCAGCGATTGTTGAACTGGGTACGGCGACCGGCTTCGACTTCCAGCTGATTGACCAGGGCGGTCTGGGCCACGAAAAACTGACGCAGGCGCGTAACCAGCTGTTTGGCGAGGTGGCAAAACACCCTGACCTGCTGGTGGGCGTGCGTCCTAACGGTCTGGAAGATACGCCGCAGTACAAGATCGATATCGACCAGGAAAAAGCGCAGGCGCTGGGTGTTTCCATCAGCGACATTAATACCACGCTGGGTGCCGCCTGGGGCGGCAGCTACGTTAACGACTTCATCGACCGTGGTCGCGTGAAGAAAGTGTACGTCATGTCCGAAGCGCAGTACCGCATGCTGCCGAACGATATCAACAACTGGTACGTTCGCGGTAGCGATGGCCAGATGGTGCCGTTCTCCGCCTTCTCAACCTCGCGCTGGGAATACGGTTCGCCGCGTCTGGAACGTTATAACGGCTTGCCATCGATGGAAATCCTCGGTCAGGCAGCGCCAGGCCGAAGCACCGGTGAAGCCATGAACCTGATGGAAGAACTGGCCAGCAAACTACCTGCGGGTATCGGCTACGACTGGACCGGCATGTCCTATCAGGAACGTCTGTCCGGTAACCAGGCCCCTGCCCTGTACGCCATTTCACTGATTGTGGTGTTCCTGTGTCTGGCGGCATTGTATGAGAGCTGGTCGATTCCGTTCTCCGTTATGCTGGTGGTTCCGCTGGGGGTTATCGGCGCACTGCTTGCCGCAACCTTCCGTGGGCTGACCAACGACGTTTACTTCCAGGTGGGCCTGCTGACAACCATTGGCTTGTCGGCGAAGAACGCGATACTCATCGTCGAATTCGCCAAAGATCTGATGGAGAAAGAAGGAAAAGGCCTGATTGAAGCCACGCTGGAAGCCGTTCGTATGCGTTTGCGTCCAATCCTGATGACGTCCCTGGCGTTTATCCTCGGCGTTATGCCGCTGGTTATCAGCTCCGGCGCGGGCTCCGGCGCACAGAACGCGGTAGGTACGGGTGTAATGGGTGGTATGGTCACGGCGACCGTTCTCGCCATCTTCTTCGTACCGGTGTTCTTTGTGGTGGTTCGTCGCCGCTTCAGCCGCAAAAATGAAGATGTTGAGCACAATCATTCGGTAGAACATCACTGATACCGGTTTCACATGATAAAAAGGCCGCATTTGCGGCCTTTTTCATTTTCAGAAAAAATCATAAAATAGACCTATTGCTTTTCTATTTATTTTCTTCTTTTTAAATGAGGCCTGGCATAATAGGCCGATAACTTACACCAGGGACTCAGCCTTCTTTTATTATCATTTTGCGGCGTAAATTATTCGGACTATTCCTAAGTAACGGAAATTATCTGAAGATATCTGGTTTCGGACTTCACATGAAACTTTGCGCTAACTCAATGAATTTTAAGGAACCGATAAAAAACGGTTTTTTATTTGATTAACGTGGTTGCTGCAAAAGGTACATTTGCGTAAAGGCTCGCACAGTAACGATTTAATTGTAATTTTTCGTAATAGCGCGGTGAAATCTTGATCAGAGTGGCTTATAGTTAGAGTTATCAGGAACACAGCTCCCATGTGGCTAAGCAAGTTGTATCCATCCCGACATGATGTTCGGTGAGTAAAAAATCACTCAGAAGGGGATGCGCTATGGACGAGTACTCGCCAAAAAGGCATGATATCGCGCAGTTGAAATTTCTCTGCGAATCCTTGTACCATGACTGCCTTGCCAATCTTGAAGAAAGTAACCATGGCTGGGTGAACGATCCAACGTCTGCTATCAATTTACAGCTTAACGAGCTGATCGAGCATATCGCCACCTTCGCACTTAATTATAAAATTAAGTACAATGAAGATAATAAGTTGATAGAGCAAATTGATGAATACCTGGACGACACCTTTATGTTGTTCAGCAGCTACGGCATTAACGCACAGGATTTGCAGAAATGGCGTAAATCAGGAAACCGCCTATTTCGCTGCTTCACTAATGTCAGCAGAGCTAATCCGGTTAGTCTTTCCTGTTAAAATTATTACAATTACTAAGGTGAATTTATGTCTGATAAACCATTAACAAAAGTCGATTATTTGATGCGCCTGCGACGCTGCCAGTCAATTGACACCCTCGAACGTGTTATTGAAAAAAATAAATACGAGCTCTCTGATAATGAACTGGCGGTATTTTATTCAGCTGCCGACCATCGTCTGGCTGAACTAACCATGAATAAACTGTATGACAAGATCCCCTCTTCGGTATGGAAATTTGTTCGTTAATCGTTGAAGAGAGACTGTAAAGGCATTACGCCCGTTGTTAAGCTGAATTTACCTTTCGAATTACGCTTCAAGTGCAAACGCCAGGTTCCCGTATAAAACGTATTTATGCGCATAAATGTTGTGACTCCCGTCACAGCCGCTTTTAGGGAACGTTCCCTTTCTGGTTAATCCTCTTTACGCTGCGTAAAACGATTCCAGAGAGGTTCCCATGAGTGAAGAAAAACAGAAGATGATTGCAGGTGAATATTACTGCCCTGGCGATGACACGCTGAGGGCTGACCGTTTACGCGCGCGTCATCTTGTTCACCGCTATAACCATACCGCACCCGATGAGAAGGCCGAACGTCGCGCCTTATTAGCTGACCTGCTGGGCCAAAGCGAAGGCGCCTATATAGAACCGAGCTTCCGCTGCGACTACGGGTATAACATCTATCTGGGCAAAAATTTTTATGCCAACTTTGACTGCGTCATGCTGGATGTCTGCCCTGTCCGCATTGGCGATAACTGTATGCTTGCGCCGGGGGTGCACATTTATACGGCCACACATCCTCTGGATGCGACCGAACGTAACAGCGGGCTGGAGTACGGTAAACCGGTCACCATTGGTGATAACGTCTGGATCGGCGGACGTGCGATCATTAACCCGGGCGTAACCATTGGCGATAATGCGGTTATCGCTTCCGGCGCGGTAGTGACCAAAGACGTGCCGGCCAATGCTGTCGTGGGCGGCAATCCGGCGAAAATCATTAAAATGCTCTAAGCGCATCCTGAGTAACTGTTATGCTTTTTCCTGGCATAACTGTTACTTTCATCGCGTAAACCCCTCTCATAAAATAAGCAGATCACCTGTATTTTCAACAATCATAAAGGCAAAAAATGACAGAGATACAGCGCCTGCTTACCGCCACCATCGACGATCTCAATACTCGCGAAAAGCGCGACAATCGCCCGCGCTTTAGCATTAGCTTTATTCGCAAACACCCCGGGTTGTTCGTCGCCATGTACGCCGCCTGGCTGGCAACGCTTATCGTCATGCTGAAATCTGAAACGCTGGTCGATTCCGTCTGGCTGCTGGTAGTGCTGTTCGTGGTGTTTAACGCGTTTTTCTTTTTCGACGTCAATCCGCGTTACCGGTATGAAGATATCGACGTACTCGATTTCCGCGTGTGCTACAACGGGGAGTGGTACAACACGCGTTACGTGCCGAAGGAGCTGATCGACAGCATCCTGCACTCGCCGGCTGTCGAAGCCGGGCAAAAAGAGAAGTTGCAGAAAATGGTCACCACCAAGGGCCAGCTCTCTTTTTATGATGTCTTTACCCTTTCCCGCCCCACTGCTGCGTAATTAACGCCTGAAGACGTCGGATACCCGGCGCAAACTGCGAAGCAGAGGTATTGCCGTAACCTAAAACCAGACCGGTTTGCCCCTGCTTCGTCTCAAGGTAATATCCGCTCAGCGCAGCGGGTGCCAGCTGAAACGCTCTTGCCTGCTCCACCAGCCGCTGGTCGTCGATACCGTCAATCGCCAGCGCCAGGTGCATCCCTCCTTCTCCGGCAAGAACACGGTGCGGCGTATGAAGCTCTGCGCTTAGCACCTCTCGCAGTTGGCGGTATCGCTTACGATAAAGTCGGCGCATGGCGGCAAGATGTCGCGCATAGTGGCCTTCCTCAATAAACAGCGCCAGGGTGCGCTGTTCAGCGCGATGCCCGCCGCGCAGCAGCGAGCCGATGGCGGGACGTGCCGCCTTCGCCAGCGCTGGCGGTAACACCATGAACCCCATTCGGAGCGACGGAAACAGCGTTTTGCTGAACGTCCCCAGATACACAACGGGCGCGTTGTTGACCATACCCAGCATCGCCGGGACGGGCTCACCGGTATAACGGAATTCGCTGTCGTAATCGTCCTCAATGATCCACGCGTTGTTCTGCCGGGCCAGTTCCAGCAGCGCCAGACGCCGCCGCGCGCTGAGTACGCTTCCGTAAGGGAACTGA
Organism: Enterobacter cloacae complex sp. GF14B; assembly: GCF_004136805.1. Lineage (NCBI taxonomy): Bacteria > Pseudomonadati > Pseudomonadota > Gammaproteobacteria > Enterobacterales > Enterobacteriaceae > Enterobacter > Enterobacter cloacae complex sp. GF14B. Next base: position 9,094 of record NZ_QFRV01000072.1, on the reverse strand, counting down.
TGCGATGGCGAGGTAAAAATCAGCGTGGGTGAAGGCGCACACAGCCCTTCCCAGCACATCCCTTCGTCATCCACCGGTATGCCGGTCATCGCCAGGCCGGTTTTGACAAAAGCGCTTTTGGCGCCGCTATAGCCGGGATTTTCCACCCAGGCGACATCCCCCGGCTCGCTTAACAGCATTGTGCACAGATTGACGCCCTCCAGCGCCCCTTCGGTTATCACTATCTGGCTGGCGTCACAGTCAATGCCGCGGGAGAGCGCAAGATGGCGGGCAATGGCGGCCCGTAGCGACGGCTCGCCAGCAGGGTTGCCATACCCTAACAGGGCGCTTCCCTCCTCGCGCAGGACGCGATCGTACAACCGCCGCCACAGCGGCAAGGGGAAATAGTTGATGGCAGGCGTTCCCGGCGTAAACGCCATCACCGGAGTGTCACGCGGCACAGGCGCGGGCAGCCGGGCGACACGTTTTGTCAGCCTGACGTCCGGGTCCGGTAATGTCCGGGCAATCGTACGAGGAGCGAATTGCCCCACCCGCGTGCCCTGGCGGCTACGCAGCAAATAACCTTCGAGCGTGAGCTGGTCCAGCGCCGCGTTGACGGTATTTCGGGACACCGAGATCTGATGCGCCAGCGTTCGTGAGCCGGGCAAATGGCTGCCGGACCGAAGCCTTCCGCACAGTATGGCCTCCCGCAAAGCAAGATAGAGCGCGCGCTGGAGCGTCTCTGTCCCACGTTTTTTCAGCGCAGCATGGAGCAAGGTGTATAGCTCATCACCCGGTATATTCATCATTCCTCCTTGTGGTACCAGAAAAACATAACCTGGTGGTTCTTTTTAAGGAACCAGCAATTCATTAATCTGGAGATCTTCTTAACATCATGGAAATAAAGATGAATACATTCAATGAGTTTGGTCAACCTGTAGGGGAAAGCCTTATCGACTGGCAGCCTCGGCCGCACCCGTCCCGGGTGGTACTTCAGGGTCGCTATTGTCGGCTTGAGCCGCTGCGCATGGAGCATGCCCACGCGTTGTTCTCTGCGTATTCCGTGGCCGGAGATACCCGAAGCTGGACGTGGCTGCTGCGTGAGCCCGATGCCACCGCAGAGGAGTTTGCCGAATGGGTGGCGAGCGTAAGCGAATTAGCCGATCCCATCCACTTTACCGTTATCGATAACCAGACCCAGTCTCCTGTCGGGACGCTGTCCCTGATGCGGATCGATCCTAAAAACGGCGTCGTGGAAGTGGGACATGTTCACTTCTCGTCACTGTTAAGCCGCACGCCCATGTCGACAGAAGCGCAGTATCTGCTGATGCGGTACGTGTTCGATACCCTGGGCTACCGGCGTTATGAATGGAAGTGCAATAGCCTGAACGAACCCTCCCGCAAAGCGGCCCTGCGTCTTGGCTTTCAGTTTGAAGGGCGTTTTCGCCAGGCGCTGGTCATTAAAGGCCGAAACCGGGACACCGACTGGTTTTCAATTCTCGACAAAGAGTGGCCAGCGCTGGCGAGCGCCTTTGAAAGCTGGCTTGCCACCGACAATTTTACTGCCGATGGCAAACAGAAAAGATCCCTGGAAAGCTGGCGAGAAACGCGCGTCTAGCGCCTTTTTTTACGCCCCTGCACCGCCTTAAAGCGCGGGTTAGATTTGCAAATCACGTATAAGCGTCCCTTGCGTTTGACTATCTGGCAATCCGGGTGACGCTGTTTTGCACTGCGCAATGAGTTAAGCACCTGCATGATTAGCCTCGCTTCGCATCAAGAAAGCCGCCAAAACGCTTGCGGAAGCGTGCCGCGCTGCCATCTGTCGAGAAGGTCTTCTGCTTCCCGGTATAAAACGGATGTGATTTAGAGGAGACATCAAGAGTAACGTAAGGATACGTTTTCCCCTCAAGCTCAATTTCACGATCTGTCTTAATCGTTGAGCCAACTTTAAAATATTCATTAGCCGTGGTGTCGTGAAACACAACGGTGCGATAGGTTGGATGGATATTCGGTTTCATCTCTGGCCTTTATGTATTGTTATAACATAACAAAATACTATCTGAGCTTTGCTGCAAAAACAACCCCTGTGACGCACAGACTGTTTTTGAAAGGTTTATTCAGATACCTGTCTGAGACGGTTGCATGCTATAACTATATCATTTACCGATAAAAACTTTTTCCTCTGGCGCGCAAACTCCAGGCCCGGGGCGGGCATATGGGAAGGATAAAACAGCATGCGTACCCGACATCTGGTCAGCCTGGTGACAGGCGTACTGATCTTCTCTGTGCTGGTCCCTGTGTGCCTCAGTATCTGGCTGGCGCATCGTCAGGCTGAGGAGAAATTTGTGGACGCGCTGGACAGCTATGCCTCGCGTGTCCTGATCCGTACCGACAGAGTCGTTGCGCAGGCAAAACAGGCGCTCACGCACCTACAGACATTCCACGCCCCGCCCTGCACTCCCCCGCATTTACGCGAAATGCGCCGGGTCGCGTTCTCATGGCGCTATATCCAGGAAGTGATGTATATCGATAACCTGAAACCGCTCTGCTCATCGCTTGAACAATCCAGTGATACGGCGATCTTACCGCCCCCAATGCGGATCACAGAAGATGGTTATAGCGCGTGGCTCACCTCGCAAAACGACCTCGGCATTCAGCGTTATATGGCCGTTCTGGGGAAAGGACATTATCTGGTAATGGTCGATCCGGCGTCGCTTGTGGATGTTGTTCCGTTTGGTGAAATCTCAATGGATGCCGCCCTGGTGGGCAGCTCAACCCATCATATATTTGCCAGAAGCAATGTTCTCGACCCGTATATTCTCTCTGTCGTTAAGGAGCAGCAGGACGTTACGCGCGTGCAATACAACGGCTCAATGTACGTGATGAAACCTGTACCCGAACTGGGGTTTACGGTGATCGCTTGGGTGTCGTTAAAACCGCTGGCGGCTTCCTGGCACCAGCAACTGATCATCTGGCTACCGGCTGGCATACTGCTAAGCCTGGTTGCTGCCCTTATTGTCCTGCGCATTCTCCGCCGTTTGCTGTCCCCGCGTCACCGCCTGATCGACGCGATCAACAACCGGGAGATCGAGGTTCACTACCAGCCCATCGTGGCGCTGTGTAGTGGAAAACTGGTGGGTGCTGAAGCGCTGATGCGCTGGCCGCAGCCAGATGGCAGTAACCTGTCGCCTAATCTCTTTGTTCCGCTGGCTGAGCAGACAGGGCTTATTTCAACGCTGACGCGGCTAGTGGTAAATGAGGTATTTGAGGATCTAGGCGCCTGGCTACACCATCACCCGGAACTGCATATTTCTGTCAACCTTGCGCCATCGGATTTAACGTCCCCCGAGCTGCCTCGCCAGCTGAGTCAGTTGCTCAACAAATGGGGCGTCCACCCGCGCCAGATCGCCCTTGAATTAACCGAGCGCGGGTTTGCCGATCCTGCCGTCAGCGTACCTGCTATCGCTGCATTTCGCCGCGCCGGGCACGCTATCTACATTGATGATTTTGGCACGGGTTACTCCAGCCTGAGCTATTTGCAGGATCTGGATGTCGATACTCTGAAGATTGATAAATCCTTTGTGGATGCGCTGGAGTACAAGCACGTGACTCCCCACATCATCGAAATGGCCAAATCGCTTAAACTGGCGATGGTCGCAGAAGGCATTGAAACTGAAGGGCAGATCGAATGGTTGCATCGCCACGGCGTGCAGTACGGCCAGGGCTGGTATTTCAGCAAGGCGCTGCCTAAAGAGGATTTCATTCTCTGGGCCGCGCACAACCTCAGGAAATAAACCGATTGTGCGGTGTTACGTGCGGCCACGGCAGTGGCCGCACGTTTCGGCTCAGCCGTTCTGCTGCCAGCTAAACGTGTAGCGCAGCCGGCGGTTTTGCAGAATGAAGGCCGGGGCTACGCTCGGGCTCCATGAGTCGTCCCCCCCTACGCCCATGTGAAACGCATCAAGATTCAACCAGCAGCCAGCCTCCTCCCGCAGCAAGTGCTGATGCGTTGTCTCATGCAGCTGCCGCTGGCTATAACGGCTCAGGGAGAAATGGAACTGTCCCTGCAACTGATGGGAGCCAAACGTCAGCTCGCGGGTGTCGCAGCGCAAACCGTTCTCCGTCGGGAAGATATACGGCGTCTGCATCTCTTCCAGCGGTAACGCCCAGCGTCCCTGCTGCGCCGCCAGTTTTCTGTCCGGATAGTTTTCCAGCGGGCCTAGTCCCAGCCAGCGCACCGTTTCCGGGATATCCGCCAGCATAACGCTCAGGCCCACGCGAGCGGGCTCAGGAATGTCAGACGCCACCGTCACCTGCACATCACCGTGCAGCACCCCGTGGTCATCAATCCGCCAGACCTTGCAGCTCATAAATAGCGCTTTACCCTGATGCTCCCAGACGTGCTGCGTGGTCACTATCACCTCACGGTTATGCTGCTCCGCTTCACACTGGAGGAGGCGCGCGGACATCTCATACATCCCTGCCGCTTTCCAGCGTTCCACCCACGCGTTCGGATCGATGCGGGTCGCCTCGCTGACGCCAATGTCATTGTCCAGCGGCGCGCGGGTGAAGTTATCCGTTAGCGGAGAACGGAGCGTTTCAGCGCCCTCGTTCCACCACTGGGTCAAGTTTCCGGTGAGACGGCTAAACTGCCAACGCTGCTGCTGATGAGTAATGTCCAGCGCCTCGTCCTGCACCGTTAGCTGCGGAGGGGTTCCGCCTGCTTTCGGTGGCGCAAGGTACAGCGGCGCCGGGAGCGGCCACTGATCCCAGGCACAACGGTGGCCGGGCGGCGACCACGACGTGGCCTGCGGCTGAACGATCTCCACGTTGAGCCAGACCTCGCCCGGCTCAGCGACAAGTTCAGGCAGCGGGATCTCAACGTGCTGCGTCCCCTCGGGCGCAACAGAAAGGGGTGTTTCGCCGGAAGCCAGTACCGCACAGTCACGCGCCACCGACCATCGCAGATACTCGTTGTCAGTATGACGGAACAGATAATCGCTCTGGATCTCGACGACCAGCGGAGCGGTGCTCACCAGCGTAAAGGTAAAGAACTGCTGGGCACGCTGCGCCTCGTAAAGGGCAGGATGCGGAGTGCGATCGGGAAACACCAGCCCGTTGAGGCAGAACTGACGGTCGTTGGGCTTATCGCCAAAATCGCCGCCGTAGGCCCAGAATACCGTGCCGTCTTCCGCTTTTTTCGTCAGCGCCTGATCGACCCAGTCCCAGACAAAGCCGCCCTGCAACCGGGGATGGCTGCGGAATGCCTGCCAGTAGCTGGCAAAGCCGCCAAAGCTGTTGCCCATCGCGTGGGCATACTCGCACAGGATCAGCGGACGGGTTTCGTCCGGCATACCAATCCACTTTTTAATCGACCACTTTGGCACCGCCGGGAACGGCTGATCCTGATCGACGCGAGCGTACATCGGGCAGACAATATCGGTTGCCGCCGTACTGGCGCCGCCGCCTTCATACTGCACCGGTCGCGTGGGATCGGTGGTTTTCAGCCAGCGGTACAGCGCATCGTGATTCGCCCCATGCCCGGACTCATTCCCCAGGGACCAGATGATGATGGACGGATGATTCCGGTCCCGCTGCACCATACGCGTTACGCGTTCGCTCATGGCAGGCAGCCAGCGCGGATCGTCCGCCAGGCGGCTCATTGGCACCATGCCATGGGTTTCAATATTCGCCTCATCAACCACGTACAGGCCGTAGCGATCGCAAAGCGTGTACCATAGAGGATGGTTCGGATAATGCGAGCAGCGCACGGCGTTGAAGTTATGCTGCTTCATCAGTTCGATGTCGCGGCGCATGGTCGCCTCATCCATCACCTGCCCCTTCTCAGGATGATGTTCGTGACGGTTCACGCCGCGGATCAGCAGCGGTTTGCCGTTAAGCTTCAGCTGGCCGTTGCTGATTTCGACGCGTCTGAAACCGACATTGCAGGCTTCAGTCTCCAGCACGTTACCCTGCGCATCCCGAAGCGACATTGTCAGCCGATAGCATTCCGGTGTTTCAGCGCTCCATAGCGCAGGAGCGTTCACGGGTATCGCCACCCTAAGCCGTTCTGCCCAACTGCCGCGTTCGTCCACGATGGCCGATCCGGGCTGCTGCGTGGTTTGCGCGCAGGCTTCGCCGTTACGCCACAGGGTAAACGCCACCTCGCATTCGGCGTAGCGTGTGCCTTCCAGCGCAACGTCAACCCGGAGTATCGCCCGATCGCATTCGGCATTCAGATCGGTCACGATCTGATAATCGGCAATTCGCGTTTCCGGCTTGTGCAGCAGCGAGACGTCACGGAAAATGCCACTCATCCGCCACATGTCCTGATCTTCCAGATAGCTTCCGTCGCACCAGCGTAACACCATTACCGCCAGGCGGTTCTGCCCCGGTCGCAGCACCGCGCTGAGATCGAACTCCGCAGGCAGACGGCTGTCCTGCGAATAGCCCATCCACTGGCCGTTACACCACAGATGAAAAGCTGAATTCACCCCGTCAAAAATAATGCGGGTTTGCCCGCTGCACATCCAGGCGTCATCCATCTCAAATGTGAGCGAGTAACAACCGGTTGGGTTTTCAGCCGGAACATAGGGCGGGTTCACATTTATCGGATAGGTGACGTTGGTATAGATGGGAGTATCAAATCCCTGCATCTGCCAGTTCGACGGCACGGGCATCTCAACGGCATCAGCCAGATCGTCCGTTATCCATGCCTCCGGAACCTGCTCTGGCGCCGGGAAAAAGCTGAATCGCCAGATGCCGTTAAGCAGACGCTTGCTCCGCGAAGGCTTATCCTCGCGGGCGAAGGTTTCATCGCGCCAGCTATGAAAAAGCGCGTGTGCGGCCAGACGATTCCACTGCGTCACACCCGGGTTTTCCCAGTCACGACGCGCCAGAAGTGCGCTGAGAGTCAGCGGCAATGTAGAAGACATATCAACCTCTTTGCGAAGCGCTCACAATTTTAGCCAACATGCCCTGGTAAACGGTAGCGGTAAAGACTTTGATCGTCACCAGGCGAGCATGATCACAAAAGTGCTAGCTGCGCGCCAGTTTCTCCGCCAGCAGCGCCAGCGTTCTGAGCTGTTGCGCAAGATCTTCACGATCGGCCTGCTGTGCGGCGCGCGGCGCGGTGGAATGACGCACGATCAACGTAACGGGAAGTTGTTCCTGCCTGCGTTCGTGGTGATGGGCAGGTGCCATCAGCCACTCCACGCTGCGCTCACCGGCCTCGCGGAACGCCTGCCGAACGGTGGTGAGCGGAGGTGAAAACCACGCGCTGTCAGCCGTATCATCAAACCCGACAACCGAGATCTGCCCCGGTACCGCAACGCCTTTTTCCGCACAGGCGCGTAAAACGCCAAGCGCCATCTGATCGTTAGCGACGAGGATCGCCTCCGGCAGCTGCGCGCCCGCCAGGAGCTGATGCCCTTTCTCATAGCCCGAAGCCGCGCTCCAGTCGCCCTGCGCCACCGCAAACGCCTCCACGTCGGCCTGAGCCAGCGTGGTTTTCCATCCCGCCAGACGAGCCCGGGCAGAGACAGAACTTTCCGGCCCGGCGAGCAGCGCAATTCGCTGGTGCCCCAGCGAAAGCAGATGCTCTGCCCCCAGGGCAGCGCCCTGTTCGGCATTGAAAACGAGACTGTTAACCCGAGCTGTGGGGGACACATCGAGAAAAAGAACCGGGGTCGGCGAGGCCATTTCCTGAAGCATTTCTGCCAGGGCATCTTCCAGCGGAACGTTCACCAGCAGCGCCTCTACGCGCTGCGCCAGTAATTCCTGCAAAGCAGCCTGACACTGCGCGGGTTGCTCCACCATGGAGATGAGTACGCTAGCCCCCTGCTCCACTGCCCGGGATTTTACAGCTGAGGCGATTTGCGACGGCGCATGTAGCGCCAGATCGCTGGTCATCAGCCCCAGCGTGCGGGTGCGTTTCCCGGCCAGCTGCTGCGCGCCACGGTTGGGCACATAGTGTAGCGCCGCCATGGCCTGCCGGACCTTTTCCCGCGTACGGGCAGAAACGTGTTCCGCGTCGTTAATCACCCGGGAAACGGTCTGATAAGAAACGCCTGCCACGCGGGCAACGTCATAAAGAGTGATCGCTTTCATACATTCTGGCGTCGTGAAAAGAGAAGTCTCTATTCTGACACAGTTACGCCATCATAGCCTGTGAGCGCTTCGCAAAATTAAACAATCCGCTCCGGCTGTGCAGCTTTCTGAATGCGCGGTCTCTGGCGAAACCACGGCAAACAGAGCTGGATCAGCGGGCCGATGGTTAATGCATACAGCACGGTTCCAACGCCAAACGCTCCCCCGAGGAGGTAGCCGACGATCAACACAGTCACCTCGATCGCGGTACGCACGCTGCGGATCGACCAGCCCAGCCGGGCGTGTATGCCGGTCATCAGGCCGTCGCGCGGGCCTGCGCCAAAACCCGCGCCGATATACATCCCGGTGGCAAGGGCGTTAACCACAATGCCGGAAACCAGCAGGGTGATGCGCACGGGCAGCGAGGTGAGCTCAGGGATCAGCGCCATTGACGCATCTGCCGCCAGACCAATACAAATCACATTACTGATAGTGCCCAGCCCCGGCAGCTGACGCAGCGGGATCCACAGCAGCAGCACCGCTGCCCCGGTTAAAATAATCACCGTGCCGATGCTCATCCCTGTCTGGATGGCGACGCCAAGGTGAAAGACATCCCAAGGGTCGACACCCAGATCCGAACGAATAAACATCGCGGTTGAAAGCCCGTACAGGCCTAAACCGACATAAAGTTGTACCAGACGACGTACCATTTTCTCTTCTCCGAAGTACCAGGTTCCATCTTCGGTGAAAATGGCACTATGATTAATGTCCAGTTTTCAAATAGTGGACTGCACATGTCATCACGTCGTTTTGGAAGCCAGTCTCTGGTACGCCTGTTAGGGCACTGGCAGCAAGCCTCTTCCCGTACCCCGCTGTGGCGCCAGCTGGCTGACGCGTTACGCCTGTTGATTCTGGATGGCAGGCTGGCGCTAAACACGCGCCTGCCCGGAGAGCGGGAGCTGGCCACCGCACTGAGCGTAAGCCGCACCACCATCAGCAGCGCGCTGGCGCATCTGCGGGAAGAAGG